>DASYIU010000346.1:0-2847 GCA_035997285.1 Methyloceanibacter sp.
GATACAAGCCTTTTAGCATCAGTCTGGGCGGCCGACAGGCTTGGCGGCTTCACCGGTGCGGGTGCGCGCCGCGATCAGATCGTCCTCGAGCTTTTTCTGCTCGGCATCGGTGAGCACGGTCGAGCCGCGCGGCGGCGGCATGTCGTGGACGGCTGGGTAAGCGGACGGCTTGGCGGCGCGCTGCGGGGCGCCCTCAGGCAGGCCGCCCAGGGCGTTCGGCATATGATCGCCGATCACGCTCCCGGCCGAGCAGCCGGCAAGAGCGATCGCTCCGGCCATGAGGGCCGCCACCAGCACGGAGCGGGGAAACCCCTGTCGCCAACGCGATATCCACATCATGCCCGTTCAACCCCGGCCGGTTGCGACGCCCTGCGCCGCCCGGCCCTCCCGCTCCGAGGCGAAACTGCTGCTAATTCAAGCAATTGCGCGCGAGACGTACTACTGCAATATGACCAAAGCAAGGTTAACGCCCCGAGACGCTCGGCCGCGCCTCCTGCGGCTCCCCCGGCGACGGTGAACGCTTATGATGCGTCTTGCGGCGGTCGGGAGTAAAGTCCATCTGAAAACGAGGCCGTGCCGGGCCCACGCCGAACCGCGAATTGAGGCGTTACCGTGAGAGCCCCGTCAGAACCGGTCAAAAACCCCTCCGCCGACGTGGAGGAGTTTGCCCGCAACGCCGCCCGCATCATGGAAGAAGGCGGCAGGGCCATGGCCGCCTATCTCAAGCCCCGCGAGGAGGGCCGCGCCGACGACCAATACGCCGAGGTCACCGACGTGGTGAAAACGCTCGGCCAGGTCGCGGACTACTGGCTGCGCGACCCGCAGCGGGCGCTCGAGCTGCAGTCCAGCCTCGGCAAGGCCTATCTCGACCTCTGGGCCAATGCCGTCAAACGCATGGCGGGCGAGACGGTCGAACCGGTGGTCGCGCCCGATCCCCGGGACAAGCGCTTCGCCGATCCCGAATGGTCGAGCAACCAGTTCTTCGATTTCCTCAAGCAGGCCTATCTGCTCACGGTGCAATGGGCGAACCGGCTGGTGCGCGACGCGGAGGGGCTCGATCCCCACGTCCTGCAGAAGGCCGATTTCTACATCCGCCAGATCGCCAACGCGATTGCGCCGTCGAACTTCGTGCTGACCAATCCGGAGCTCTTGCGCGAAACTCTCACGTCGAAGGCCGACAACCTGGTGCGCGGCATGCACATGCTGGCCGAGGACATCGAGGCCGGGCACGGCGACCTGCGCATCCGCCAGTCCGCCTCCAAGATGTTCGAGGTCGGCCGCAATCTTGCGCTCACGCCCGGCAAGGTGATCTTCGAGAACGAGCTGATGCAGCTCATCCAGTACGCACCGTCGACCCCGACCGTGCTCAAGCGGCCGATCCTGATCGTGCCGCCCTGGATCAACAAGTTCTACATCCTCGACCTCACGCCGGAAAAATCCTTCATCAAGTGGTGCGTCGACCAGGGCCTCACGGTCTTCGTCATTTCGTGGGTCAATCCCGACAACACGCTCGCCAAGAAAAGCTTCGAAGACTACATGCGCGGCGGTCCGCTTGCCGCGCTCGACGTCATCGAAACCGCGACCGGCGAACGCGAGGTCAGCGCGATCGGTTACTGCGTCGGCGGGACGCTGCTGGCGACGACCCTCGCCTACATGGCCAGCAAGCGCGACGAACGCATCGCCTCGGTGACGTTCTTCGCCGCCCAGGTGGACTTCACCCATGCCGGCGACCTCAAGGTCTTTGTGGACGAGGAGCAGATCTCGGCGCGCGAGCGCGAAATGAGCGAACGCGGCTATCTCGAAGGCAAGAAGATGGCGACCGCCTTCAACCTGCTGCGCTCGAACGACCTGATCTGGCCCTACGTCATCAATAACTATCTCAAGGGCAAGGAGCCGGCGCCCTTCGACCTGCTCTACTGGAATTCGGATGCGACGCGGATGCCGGCCGCGAACCACTCGTTCTATCTCCGCAACTGTTATCTGGAGAACCTGCTCACCAAGGGCGACATGCTCATCGGCGGCAAGAAGCTCCGGCTGAAAAGCGTCAAGGTGCCGATCTACAATCTCGCCACCCGCGAGGATCACATTGCCCCGGCCAAGTCGGTGCTGCTCGGCTCGAAGTTCTTCGGCGGACCGGTCCGTTTCGTGCTGGCCGGCTCCGGGCACATTGCCGGCGTGGTCAATCCGCCGGTCAAGATGAAGTACCAGTACTGGACGGGACCGAGGCCCACGAGCGCCAGCCTCGATACCTGGCTCAAGAAGGCGAAGGAACATGCGGGCTCGTGGTGGCCGGACTGGTTCGAGTGGATCAAGGCGCAAGATCCCACCGAAGTACCGGCGCGCGAGCCCGGCGGCGGCAAGCTGGTACCGATCGAGGACGCACCCGGAAGCTACGTCAAAGTCCGGGCCTGACTGCGCGCTCTTGATCGGCATCGAAAGACTGCGACAATCTTCGTCAGCTCACAGCGGAGACGGCAATGCATCTCAAACTGCTTTCGGCGCTCGTGGCCGCATCCCTGGGCGCTGCGCCCGCGCTCGCCCAGGAGCTCACCGGCACCCTGAAGAAAATCAAGGAGACCGGCGCGCTCAGCCTCGGCCATCGCGAATCCTCGGTACCGTTCTCCTACTACGACGACCGGCAGCAAGTCGTCGGCTACGCCATGGACCTCTGCGCCAGGATCGTCGACCGGGTGAAAAGCGATCTCAAGCTCGACAAGCTCGACACCAAGCTCAATCCGGTCACCTCGGCCACGCGCATCCCGCTGATGGCCAACGGGACCATCGATCTCGAATGCGGCTCGACCACCAACAATCTCGAGCGCCAGAAACAGGTCGCCTTCACCATCA
>DASYIU010000347.1:0-13374 GCA_035997285.1 Methyloceanibacter sp.
CGCGAAAACGGTGCGGAGCCGCCCGCCTGCTCTCTCCACCCGCTTCACGCTGACGCCGGTATGCACCTTGATCCCAATGCGCTCGCTCTCTTTGCGCACCTCTTCGACGGCATCGGCGTCGAGCGCGGGCAGGAGCTGGGGCAACACTTCGAGAATGGTGACCTCTGAGCCCGCGCGCCGATAGACGTGGCCGAACTCGAGCGCGATAACGCCGCCACCGATGAAGAGGACGCTTTGCGGCCGCTCCCGCTCGCTCAACACCTCGTCGGAGGTGATCATCAGCTCGGCACCTGGAATCGGCAACGGCCGGGGCTTGGAGCCCGTGGCGATGACGATATGCATGGCCGCGATCCTGCGCGGGCCGGCCTCGACCTCGTTAGGTCCGATGAACTTCGCGTGCTCGCGGATGAGCTCGACGCCGCGGGTCTCAAGCGTCTCGGCCAGCGAGTCCGGGA
Source organism: Methyloceanibacter sp. (assembly GCA_035997285.1). GTDB lineage: Bacteria > Pseudomonadota > Alphaproteobacteria > Rhizobiales > Methyloligellaceae > Methyloceanibacter. The sequence goes on from DASYIU010000347.1 coordinate 456, forward strand.
TGCCGCTGATCATCTCTTTCTCGCGGTCGATCAGCGCCGGCCAGTCGAGGCTCGGCGTGCCCACGCTGATGCAATGGACATGCGCCTGGCCGATCTCATGGAGCGCGTGGGCGGCGGCGACCAGAACCTTTTTCGGTGTGCGGCCGCGGTTCGGGCAAGTTCCGCCGAGATCGCGTGCCTCGACCATGACCACCTTGAGCCCGGCCGCTCGCGTCGGCACGGTGACGCCGAAGGCGCCGTTGCCGCCGCCGATGATCAGAACGTCGCACGCTTCGCCTTTCATCTTGCCAGCCCCTCTCGGGACCCCGGCGGCGCGCCGCGGGGTTTCAACCTTCTCGATTGTCGGGGCGGCCGGGGAGTGAGGCCAAACACAATGAAGCGAGGTCAAACACAATCAGGAGAGAAGGGCGTGAGGGCGCGTGATCGCCGGCTGCCCGGACCGGCTCGCGGTGCAAGCATGTTGCTTTGGTCTTGATGCAGCCGGTTCTGCTCCCATATGCGGTGCGGCGAATGTGAGGTGAATGAGGCGATGAGCGCGAGAGCGGACTATTTCGGCCGGAGCGGGCAGGGGGCGCGGACAAACGCCGCGGCTTCCGAGTTCGTGCGCGAGCTGACCGCCGGCATGAGCCATGCGGAGCGGCTGGCGCAGGTTCAGTGGCTCGCGCGCATGCTGGACGACCGCTTTGCCGTCCCCGGCACAACCATCCGCTTCGGCTGGGACTCCATCCTCGGTCTCGTCCCCGGCCTCGGCGATGCGCTGACCAGCGTGCTCTCGCTCCTCATCGTGCATCACGCCTGGCAAACCGGCGCCTCGCCACTGACCTTGGTGCGGATGCTCGGCAATGTCGCCACTGATTTCCTGCTCGGCTCAATCCCCTTCCTTGGTGATCTTTTCGACGTCGCCTTCAAGGCCAACCGCCGCAACGCGCGGCTGCTCGAGCAGCATCTCGACCGGCAGCGCGAGAGGCCCAAGTATCGTTTCCGGAACTAGTTGTGACGGGAGCGCGTTTCTCTCGGCATCAGTCTCGACGGGGTGCCCACCATGCGCAAGACTGCTCTGAAATCTACATCACATCTGGTTTGCTACGGCATTGCGATTGCTGCGTTTCTCACGCTGCCAATGACTGTCAGCCGGGCGGCAGAAGACAGCAAGTCTGACACCATCGGACCCTGGGACATCGAGGCCACGTTCAAGGCCGACAAGTTCGATCGCTGCTCCATCAGCCGCAAGCTCGACGACGACGTCGTGGCCAGTTTCGTCCGCACCGGGGACGGGCTTACGCTCGTGCTCTCGTCGATGAACTGGAAGCTCGACCGCGGCAAGCAATATCCGGTGAAGATAAATCTCGGCCCGCAGAGTTGGGAGGACGAGGTTGCGGCCGAGCCGAGCTCCGTCTCGATCGACGTGAAAGACAAGAAGTTCAGCTCGGGCCTCCGCACCGCGAGCGCCTTGAGCGTGGTCGGTGCCGGCGCGACCATCCGCGTGCCGCTCGACAAGAGCACTGACGCGTTCGACCGGTTGGATAAATGCGTTGAGAAGAACGAGCGGGCGGCCGAAACCAACCCTTTTGTGGCACCGGCACGTCAGCCGTGAAGGCTGGCGCGCCGGAGGCCAAGAGGCCCGACTGCAAGGATCAGGTCGCAGCCGAGAAGCCGGACGTATCCGCGAAGCCGGCCGCGTCCGCGAAACCGGTCAAATCCAAGATCGCGCGATCACGCCCTCGACCGTCTTTTCTTCGAAAGGTTGATCTTCTCCTGTCGCGCCTGCGATGAAGGTCTTGACCGTAGCGAGATAGCGGAACACGTAGCCGCCTGCCTCGCCGGAGGGGAAACGCGGCGCCGAGCTTGAGCGCTTCGCGCCGCGTGAGGTGCGGAAAGGGCATAGAGGACTGGCCAATCCTCGTTGAGAGCGAGTAGGCGAACTATGCCACCGAGTCTCGCGCGCCTGCCAGTCCCTCCGCGAGCTCGTCCACCTCTTCGTCGGTGAAAACACGGCTCCGCGTGAGGAAGCGTAGCCCCTCGGGCGCCTCGAGCGTGAAGCCGTGACCACGCCCCGGCACCACATCGATGATGAGCTGGGTGTGCTTCCAATAGTCGAACTGGTCGGCGTCCATATAGACGTCGCAGCCGCCGATCGAGCCAAGCTTGACGTCATTGCCGCCGACGCGGAATTCGCCTTTGGGAAAGCACATGGGCGCCGAGCCGTCGCAGCAGCCGCCCGACTGGTGAAACATCAAGGGCCCGTGGCGCGACCGCAAGCGCTCGATCAGATTGAGCGCGGTATCTGTGGCAAGAACCCTTTCCACCATGCGGAGAGAATAGCGCAAAAGCTCTTCCCCCTCACCCTTTCCGCCATGCGACTTGCTTCGCAAATCGCGGCGGAAAGCCCTCTACGGGGGAGAGGGGTCTGACTCTGTGACGCCGTCGCGAATCCCATCCACTCTCCCCTTGTGGGAGAGGGTGGCGCGCTCTTTGGAGCGCGCCGGGTGAGGGGACTCGATCCCTCTAAAAGAATCCCATCGCCTTGGGGCTGTAGCTGACCAGCACGTTCTTGGTCTGTTGGTAATGGTCGAGCATCATCTTGTGGGTCTCCCGCCCGATGCCCGATTTCTTGTAGCCGCCGAACGCCGCGTGGGCCGGATAGAGGTGGTAGCAATTGGTCCACACCCGTCCCGCCTGGATGCCGCGGCCGAAGCGATAGGCGCGGTTCATATCGCGCGTCCACACGCCGGCGCCGAGCCCATAGAGCGTGTCGTTGGCGATTGAAAGCGCTTCGTCGTCGTCGTCAAAGGGCGTCACCGAGAGCACCGGGCCGAAAATCTCCTCCTGGAAGATGCGCATCTTGTTGTGGCCCTCGAACACCGTGGGCTGCATGTAATAGCCGTCGGCAAGCTCGCCGTCGAGCGCGAGCCGCTCGCCGCCGGTCAGGACCTTGGCGCCTTCCTTCTTGCCGATATCGACATAAGAGAGGATCTTCTCCAGCTGGTCGTTTGAGGCTTGCGCGCCGATCATGGTCGAGGCCTCGAGCGGATTGCCCTGCTTGATCTTGTTCACCCGCGCGATCGCCTTCTCCATGAAGCGGTCGTAGATCGAGCGCTGCACCAGAGCACGCGACGGGCAGGTGCAGACCTCGCCCTGATTCAGCGCAAACATGGTGAAGCCTTCGAGCGTCTTGTCGAAATAATCGTCGTCCTCGGCCATCACGTCGGCGAAGAAGATGTTGGGCGACTTGCCGCCCAGCTCGAGCGTCACCGGGATCAGGTTCTCGCTCGCATATTGCATGATGAGCCGGCCGGTTGTGGTCTCGCCGGTGAAGGCCACCTTGGCGATGCGCTTGTTTTGGGCGAGCGGCTTGCCGGCCTCGACGCCGAAGCCGTTGACCACGTTGAGCACGCCGGGCGGCAGGAGATCGCCGATCAGGTCCATCATCACCATGATCGACATGGGCGTCTGCTCGGCCGGCTTCAGCACCACGCAGTTGCCGGCGGCGAGCGCCGGCGCGAGCTTCCACGTCGCCATGAGGATCGGAAAGTTCCACGGGATGATCTGGCCGACCACGCCGAGCGGCTCGTGATAATGGTAGGCGATGGTGTCTTGATCGATCTCCGACAGCGAGCCTTCCTGCGCCCTGATGCACGCCGCGAAATAGCGGAAATGGTCAATGGCCAGCGGGATGTCGGCGAAGCGCGTCTCGCGGATCGGCTTACCGTTATCGATGGTCTCGACCGCCGCGAGCACCTGGAGGTTCTCCTCCATGCGGTCGGCGATCTTGTTCAGGATCTCGGCGCGTTTGGCCGGCGCCGCATGCCCCCAGGCGTCCTTAGCCTTGTGGGCGGCGTCGAGGGCAAGCTCGATATCGGCGGCTTGCGAGCGGGCGATCTGGCAGACCGGCTTGCCGGTGATCGGGCTGATATTATCGAAATACTGGCCGTCGACCGGCGCCACCCATTTGCCGCCGATGAAATTTTCGTAGCGGGGCCGCATGGCCACGCGCGCGTTCAGGGTTTCGATGACCTGGTGCAGCATGGAATCCTCCCATAAAGGACTGTCTCTTTTGATTATTTCTGACCAATCCTGGTCCTCCACCTTGATCCAGGTCAAGCAGAACCTAAGGCCGGAAACTCAAGCCCATCTACGGCGAGAGCGGCAGGGCGTTTGCTCAGTGAGCGGGCCTTAATTTGCCCGAATGGAGGCACATCCTTTGCAACTAGACGTAGTAGCGGCGCCACCCTCTCCGGGTGTGACTCGGCTCGCCAGTCGTCTTCTGGATCACCGGCGTCTAGAGGGGGCACAGTGATGATGCGCACACTTTCCTGCAATCTCGCTTGCCGGCGCCATTGCTTTGGCGGCAGGTTCGGCCAATGCAGGTAATCTTTACGGGCCGGTCCGGCTGCGCTCACCTGGCAGGGATTTTACATCGGCGGCAATCTCGGCGCCGCTTTCGATCCGAATGACCTCAATATCAAGGACCTGAGCGAGGAGCAGGACCTCACGCTCAATTTCTCGAATGACACCGAGTTCATCGGCGGCGTGCACGGCGGCTACAACTGGCAGGCGGATAGCCTCCTGATCGGCGTCGAAGGCGACATCGACTTCGCTGGCAACATCAATTTTCTTGCCAGCGTCCGTGGCCGCCTCGGCTGGGCCTCCAACAGCTGGCTTCTCTATGGCACCGCGGGCGTGGCTTTCATCGACACAGATAATGATCTCGTCGTGGTCTCTGCCGATGATGGGCCGTTCAAATTCAGTAATGGCAACAACGACACGGGCTTCGTCGTCGTCGGCGTCGTCGATTACAAGGTCGGGCCCAAATCAGCATCGGCGTAGAGGGTCTGTTCTACGACTTCGGCGACGACAAGACGACTTTCGTGGCCGGCGAGGACGAGCCGTTCGTCCTGAAGGACGACCTCGATTTTGCGGTGGTGCGCGCGAGGCTGACCTACCTCTTTAATGGCGGCAGCTACTGACCCTAGCGCCGAGTGGTTCAGGGCACGAGCACGGCGGCGCCGGTGAGCTCGCCCTTGCGCAAACGCTCGAGCGCCTCGTTAGCTTGGCTCAATTTCATCGGCACGACCGTGGTCTTGACCGGCACCGTGGGCGCCAGCGCCAGGAACTCGCGCGCGTCGGCCCGGGTGAGATTGGCGACCGAGCGGAGCACCCGCTCCTCCCATAGAAGATCGTAGGGGAAGCTCGGGATGTCGCTCATATGGATGCCGCCGCACACCACGACGCCGCCTTTGCGCACGGCCTTCAGCGCGAGCGGCGCCAGTGCGCCGACACTTGCGAAGATGATGGCGGCGTCGAGCTCTTGCGGAGGCTTTTCCTCGGAAGCGCCCGCCCACGCCGCGCCGAGGCTCAAGGCAAAGTCTTGCGCTTTGGCGTCTCCGGCCCTGGTGAAGGCATAGACCTCGCGCCCTTGATGGCGCGCCACCTGCGCCACGATATGCGCCGCGGCGCCGAAGCCATAGATGCCCAGCCGAGCCGGGGTCCCGGCTTGCGGGTCGCCTGTCATCTTCAGCGAGCGATAGCCGATCAGCCCGGCGCACAAGAGCGGCGCCCCCTCGGCGTCGCTATAGCCCTCGGGCAACGGGAAAACGTAGCGCGCGTCGGCAACGGTGTAGCCGGCATAGCCGCCGTCGATCTGGTAGCCGGTGAAGCGCGGGTGGTCGCAGAGATTTTCCTGGTCGCGGCGGCAATAGGAGCAGGTGCCGTCGGTGTAGCCGAGCCACGGCACGCCCACGCGCATTCCCGCCGCAAAGCCTTCGACGCCTGCCCCCAGCGCCTCCACCCGCCCGACGATCTCGTGCCCGAGCACGAGCGGGAGCTTGGGTTGTGCCAGCTCGCCGTCGACAATATGGAGATCGGTGCGGCACACCCCGCAGGCGGCGACCTTGAGCAGGATCTGCCCGGGTCCGGGCGCGGGCACCGGCAATTCCGCGGGCCGGAGCGGTACGCCCGCGCGATCGAGCACCATCGCCTGCATCGATTTAGGGAGCATCTCTCAGCCCGGTGGCTTGGCGGCTTCGAGGCGAGCCCCGCGCTCCTTGAGCGTCTCCTCAAGCGGCTTGATCCAGGCCGCATCCTCGCCACGGCTCTCGCGCACCTCGCGGATGAGCCTGAGATTGCGGGCGGTCGTCTCAAGCTCCCACGAGGCGCGCGCGACCATCAGCGCATCGCCGAGCTTCTCGTTGGCGTCGTCCATGTCGCGCGCCAGCACGGCAAGCTCGAGCAGCGTCGCGTGGTCCCAATAATCGGCATTCTTCGCGGCCTTGCGGGAAGCGGCATAGCGCACCACGGGGAGGATTTCGGCCTGGCGCGGGTCGGGTTTCGCCATCATCTCCATGAGCGTCACCGCGTTGATGCCGGGATAGGCATCGCGCCAATCGGCCTCAAAGCCGGCGAGATAGGTGTCGATCGCGCCCTTGAGCAACGCGCGCGCCTCCGGCAGCCCCTCTTTCTTGGCGAGGTCCCAGCGGTCCTTGTACATGCGGCCGAGCAGCCCGTTGGTCTCGCTCGATGGGCCGAACTCGCCGATCACCTCGCTCAGCACCTTCTCGGCGTCGGCGAAGCGGCCGTCGCGGTTGAGCGCAAAGCCGAGCTGCTCGCGCATCATCTTGGCGCGCTGCAGCGGCAGCGGCATGCGGTGGTAGAGCTCGATCATGCCCTTGTGCGCCTTCACGTCGCGCAGCGACAAGAACAGATCGACCACGACGCCGCTCTCGACTTCGAGGAGATTGGCGAGCGCAGGCTCGCCCGCGACCTTTTCAACCGCGTCAGCCCCCTCGCGCACCGCCGCGCGCAGGCGGTCCTTGTATTTCTTGGAATAGTCTACGCTCTTGCGAAAGATGTCGGTTTTGCTGTGATCGATCTCCCAGCGCGGAACGCCTTCGACGAGCTGAAAGATCGGGCTGTCGTCGAGCGGGTTGCCGCGTGCCGATGTGAGCTGAGCGGCGATTGCCGCGAGCGTTGCCTCGACCTCGACCGGCTCGCCCGCGCCGTCGGTCTTGTAGGAGATGCCGCGCACCAGCGCGATATCGAAGGGCAGCACGGTGCCTTCGGCGAACACGATGACGGTGCTGCGCGGGCGCATGGCGTGGCGGATGCCGAGCTCGTAGAACACGTTGGGATTGGCGCCGGTGATGTCGGCGACGGCGTAGTGGCAGAGCATCAGCCGCTCGAACATGGGTTTATGAATGGTGCCGCCGATCTTCTCCTCGTCGGCCCTGATCGGCTCGAGCCCGGCCTGGCTGACCGCCGGGGCGATGATCTTGTCGTAGACGGAGTCGAAATTGGTCACGCGCCCGGCGGCATCCATCTTGCGGCCGAACGGCATCAGCACGAAGCAGAGCGGAGCGAGCTCGACGGTCTCGTCCATGAGCAACTCCCTTTACGTCAGCCGTTCCGTCACTAGTCCATGTTGCTCTTGATCGCGGTTTGAATGACGGCGTCGGGCTTGCCGAGCCAGCTTCGCTTCTCGCCCGTGAGCAGCAGCCCCCAGGCCTGTTTGCCGGCCGGCGCGAACAGCACGTGAAGCTGGTTGTCGCCGCAGTCATGCGCCTTGCACACATAGCCGAGCAAATAGGCCTTGCCACCGATCGTCACCGTCTTTGACGGGTTGGACGGTCCGTCGAAGGACTTGGCGTAGTTGGCGACCCAGGCCGGGACCCGCTCGCCCGAAAGCATCGCCTTCCATGCTGCGAGGTATGAGGGCTCTTTCAGCATATCGAAGAGATAGGGGTCTTTATCTATGGCGTTGGCCACGGGTGCGGCAAGGAGCAGCACGGCGAAAATGAGACGTCTAATGATCATCGTGACCTCCATGATGGTTCCCCGCGCGCCTATTCTACTCTGCCCGCGTCCTTGCAGCCTATGGCCGTCCCGTACGTGCCGAGGCTGATTCTTGTCTGCTTGTCGGAGGCCACAAGGGCCTGGATCACGCCGGCGGCGAAGCAATAATAGCGCGCCGCGAGCAGCGTCTTGTCGAGGTTCGAGCGGAAGCGCGCCGAGCGGGAGATCATATCGACCTGCATGCGCGCGGCATTGGCGAGCGCGCGCGCGTTTTGCACGGCCGTCGCTGGCGTCGATGGATCGATCGCGGCGAGAGCCGCCTCGACCCCATCATTGGTCAGGCTCTTGAGCACGAGGCAACTGCCGCCCGCGAGATAGTCCTTATAGGCGTCGGAATCTGCGACCGGTGCGAGCAGGCTATTCTGCGCCTCGATCACGCGGTCGGCCATTGCTTGCGTGGCATTGGCATCGCCCGCGCCGTGCGCGCCGCTCAATAGCGTGACCATCTCATCGCGATAGGCGAACCAGGCCTCGGGCGCGATCTCGCTCGGCGCGGCGCCCGAGGCGAACATGACGATGTCGCAGGCCTGCAGGTTCTTGAACGCGAGCGCAGGGCCCGAGCACACCAAGACGGCCCAAGCGGCAAGACCGAGGCGAAGCGCGCTCAATCCAATTCTTCGCGGAGACGGGCAAGCAGCGCCGACCGCGTGACGGGAGGCTGCAACGTGTAACGATAATAGCCGACCATGTCCTTCATGCGCTGCACCTGCAGCGGCGTGAATTGCTTCATGCACGAATCGTCGGAGTAATCCATGTAGTTCTCGACGGGATTGAAGCGCGTCTCCCCCTGGCATGAGGAGCGCTGTCGCAGCGGGCACCCTTGCGCCGACGCCTCTTCATAGGCGGTGTCGGAGATTTCATCGCCGGGATCGAGGCAGCCGCCTTCGAAGGTGTGCAAGAGCCCGCACCAATGTCCGATCTCGTGCACCGCGGTCATACCAAGATCGTAGGGCGAGGGCTGGTCAGACCCCGGCAGCGACATCTGGTTGATGACCACGCCGTCCATGCCGGGTTGGGCCCAAAGAAGCCAAGGGAAGGTGGCCCAGCCCAACAGCCCATCCGGCAGATCGGCGGTGTAGAAATTAAGCGAGCGATCCGTCTCCTGGCCGAGCTCCGTCTTCATCGACGTCTCTTCCGGAGTGGAAATGCCGACATGGTACCACTCCTCATTCTGGTGGCGCCCGACATCGGCGATCTGGAACTGCAGCAGGACCGGCGCATATACCTTGTTGAGGAGGTCGACCTGCGCCGTGAGCTGCTGATCCTGCAGGTTGCCGGTCACGCCGTCATGGATGACATGGAAGTGGACCGGAATGATGGTTTTGGTGTTGAACTCGACATGGTTGGTGCGGAGTGCGGATCTGACGCGCTGGGTTCGCCTGATGTCATAAAGACTGGGCAGCGGCGTCCCGCATCTTCGACCGGTCTCAACGAAGGCCTTGCGGCTGGCATATTGCTTGCCGCCAACCGTGATCGGGTCGCCTTCCGCCGCAAAGGCGGCACCGACCCGTGCCACCGTCGTCGCCAAGCATGCGCAAACAGAACTTGTTACGAATTCGCGCCGGTTCATTGCCGTCGTTCCTCTGTTGCTTTCACGCCCACCTGCTTTGGGCGAGCCAAAGCTGCCACATAGAAGCGGCGAACGGGCGCGTTAGCAAGAGGATGAGGGGCCTGGCGCGGCAGACAGGGCACGAACCCCGCGAGCGAACTCTTCTATGACGATCCTTTGAGGAGCCTAATGCCGGACGAGCGGCCAGCCCTGAAGGCTTGGGCGAAGCGGGGAGACCGCGACCGGCCTTTCCTGGGCCGGCTGATAGGCCCCTGAGGGTCGCGCCGTCACCGGCCCGAGCAGGCGCCGTTCCGGAACGAGAGAAGATGCCGCCCACAGCGCCTCGAAGGCGAGCCGGCCGAGCCGCACCGTATCGGGAGCAGCTTCGTCGAACAGCATCAGCGCGTTGCGCTTGTCGGCGTCGCGGCGCATGGCGTCGCCCGACCAGCACATGGTCTCGCCATAGGTCACCTGCTCATGGGCGTCGAGTAGGCGCGGATTGCGCGCCCAGCGGATGAGCTCTGCCGCAGGTTCGCGCGGCCCCAGCTCCGAGAGGCTTGCGAACAGTTGCCTCACGTCCTCCTCGGGTTCGAGCTTGGCCAGAATCACCTTGGCGATCACACCGGCGCGCAAGAGATCGTCCTTCATGCCGATCAAGGCCTGGGCAGGCCCGGACCGCGCCGAGCGCAAGATCATGGTGAAGGAGAGCGACTGCGGGCCCTCGCCCTGACCGCGCTCGACGTATCGCGACATCATCTGAAGATGCCTATCGAGCTCGATCTGACGAAAGTCCCTCGAACTTCCCGAACCGACCACAACGCGCATATTCCCCCTCGCTTTTGTGGAATCGCTGACGGCAGACGCTATGGCGCTTGGCCGTGCCCTGTCATGAATAGCAAGAACAGGGTTAAGGAAGGCTTGACTGCAGTTCTTTCTTGGTACCGCAACGTTTAAGCCTCCGTTTTTTTTTGGCCGTTGGCGGCCTTCGCTTCGGGGGTGGGTGAAGCCGGACGACGCGCCGCGTCCTCCGGGTCGAGGGCAGCAGCCGCCTCCAGCTGACCGCCCAAGAACCTCTCTTCAGTATCGTGCTTTCCGTTCGCGCCGTTGGCACCACCGGCGCCGTTAGTCTTGGCCTGAGCCTCTGGTGCGTTGTGGCCGTTCGACTTGGCCTGGAGCTCGGTCGGCTTCGCGCTTTGCTGTCTCTCGGCAGGAAGGCGGGGACCGGCGCCGAGAATCGCGTCGAGCACGAGCTTGGACCAGGCGCCGGTGCGAAAGCGGTAAAGCCTGAAGGCACGCTCCTGCGCGAACGCGCTTCCCTGCAGCTTGAGCTTCCGCTGCACCACGAAGGCAGGCGGTAGCAGCACGCGGTCGACGATGCCTTTGCCCTCGAGCCCGACAAAAAGATTGGCGAGATATCGCGCCTCGGTGCGCTGCGCGTTGATCGGCACGGCAACATAGTAATCGCCGAGGAAATCGAACACGGCGTGTTGGAACACTTCGAACTCGCGGCGCAAGCCGGTGAGATGGGTCTCGTGGAAGCGCGCCAGGATCTCGCCGACCGGCCCGTCGCGCGCATCGCGCACCGTCTGCACTAGCACGTGGAAGCGGTTGATTGGGCGGTTGATGGAAACCAGCAGCAGGCAGAAATCGACGAAGATGGCGATGAACAGCGGGATGTAGTCGCGCGGACCTAAGCCCGGCTCCTGCGTCATCAGCGCTTGCGCCTCTTCGGGGTTGGCGGCCTGCTGCACGGCTTGGCGCTGGAGCTCGCGGAGCGCCTCAGGCGAGGGCGGCAGGTTCAGCTGCAGCGCGCCGACGGTGGTGGCGGTCAGCCTCCTGAACGCTTCGACGATTGCCTCAGAGCCTTCGACCGCGGCGATGTTCGGCTTCTCGATGGAGGGCAAGCTGTCGATCGCCCGCACCACGCCATGCAGCGCCGTCTGGAGTTGCGGGTCGGGGCAGGCGAACACCGACTTGCCGTCGCCGAAGCTCGTCCGGTCGGCGCGCTCGGCCAGCGCATTCCTCTGCTCGGCGAGCTGGGGATCGCTGCGCAGAGCATTGAAGCGGGTGATGGTGAGGTCGAGCCTGCCGTTCAAAGCGCGCAGGAACTCGTTGCGGGTGCCCGAGGCATCGAAAGTTGAAGGATCGCGGCTCAGCACCTTGGCAAGATCGGCGTTGAGCGCGTCGAGATCGGTCTGCACCCCGCCGGCCCGCGATTTGATGAAGTCCGAGGTGAAGGCGAAGTTCTTGGCGTCGGCATCGCGCATCCGCCGCCGCGGCCCATCTCCGGGCGGACTGTCGGGGCAGGTGAGACCCTTCTCGCGCTCCTCTGTCGCCTTGGCCGCCGACACGGCGGTGAGCGTGTCCAACGTTCCGCCCAGCTGGCCGATGCGCGCCTTGCCTTCTTCCAGCGCGCGCTGCACCTGGCCGATGGCCGCTTCCGCCGAGCGCGTCGCCTCGCCGCGCGACTCGAGCACCTTCCAGTAAAAGCCGAAGCCGAAGCCGACCGAGATCAGCGTGAGCAGCACATAGCCGAGGATGTAGAGGAGGCGCAGCCACCAGGAGATCGGCGAGAACAGCGCGTCGAGAATGTAGAGCACCATCAGCATCAGCGTGGCGACGGCGAAGCCGATAGCGATCTTGTGGACGAGCGGCACGTCGCCGGTATTGGCGGCGATCAGCTCGAGCATGCCGACATAGGTGGCGAACCAGGAGAGGCCCGCCAGGCAGACCACGAGGAAGATTTTCTTGAAGCTCGGGAAAACCGCTTTTAAGCGCTCGAGCCGCCGATTGTGAAATTCGAGGTTATCGATGGCGCGGTCGAAGCGCGCACCGTCGCGGCCTGGCGCAACAGGGGGGACAGACATCGGCTGATCGTACTCCCGACGCGTCGACCGGCTTTTCGCCCCCCAGCGTTCCGATCGTTAATTCCCCTTAACGGTCAGGGCAAAACAAGGCCAATTCGTGACGCCGCGTAGCCACGCGCTTCCGATGTGCATAGTTTCTGCTGATGCTGTTTGCTGCCCACAAAATGCCTACCCCAGCATAGACCTGCAGGCCTCACCCCTCTAGGGGCGAAAGTTGGCGCTGGGAAGCCTCGGCGGCAGGACGGACCTGGCGTGATATGGGTATGGGCTGAGGGTAGGCGATGGGATCTCCACACCGGATTCCTGATGTTGTTGGCAGCGAACAGCTTGTCGCCAAGCAATCGGCGGTCAATGAGCAGGGAAAGCTCCGCGCCGTTCCCATCGACGGTGTGATCTTCCGCCCAGCCCGGCCCGTGCCCCACGAGGATGGTCACGTCACCGAGGTCGCACGCGCGAGCTGGAAGGAACTGGTCGATCCGGTCGTACAGGTTCATCTCACGACCACCCTGCCGGGACGCGTGCGCGCCTGGGGACTGCATCAAAGCAGCACCGACCGTTTGTTCGTGGTGAACGGACTAATGAAGATAGTTGTCTTCGACGGCAGGAAGAGCTCTCGAACCTTGGGGCGAGTGAACGAGTTCACGGTGAGCGAAAA
>DASYIU010000348.1:0-2342 GCA_035997285.1 Methyloceanibacter sp.
GCATTACGATGTCCTTGATCATGGCTCGATCAGCACCCTTCTCCTTGGGAGTTTCCGCGGCAGCCCCGTAAGCTCGGCTGCCCCCGATCATCGGTAACGCGGCAAGGGCAAGCGCCGCCTGAAGGAATTCCCGGCGAAACCACCGCGACATCGTCAGATCCCGCAAAGTCGGTCGCAGACCCTCGCACGCCGTTTTGGCATGGCTTGGGACGCAAGCCAACCGCGGCGGGTTAAGCCCGCCTTTACCCTAAATCGCGCAGCATGGCGGCCGTATCAGTTCTGCGTAACCCGAGTGGTGTCATGGGCGTGGGGGAAAAGGGGGGAGCGAGGCTCCCGCTCGACAGAATTATCGTCGGCGACTGCATCGAGGCGCTTGGGCGCCTACCTGAGGCAAGCGTCGATCTCGTCTTCGCCGACCCGCCCTACAATCTCCAGCTCAACAGCGAGCTGTTGCGACCCGACAACAGCCGCGTCGACGGGGTCGATGACGATTGGGACAAGTTCGGCAGCTTCGCCGCCTACGACGAATTCACCCGCGCCTGGCTGCAAGCCTGCCGCCGCGTGCTCAAGCCTCACGGCAGCCTGTGGGTGATCGGCAGCTACCACAATATCTTCCGCGTCGGCGCCATGCTGCAGGACCTCGGCTTCTGGATGCTCAACGACGTGATCTGGCGGAAGACCAACCCCATGCCGAACTTCCGGGGCCGCCGTTTCACCAATGCGCATGAGACGCTGATCTGGGCCTCGACGGGGCCCAAGGCCCGCTACACCTTCAACTACGAATCGATGAAGGCGCTGAACGAGGATTTGCAGATGCGGTCGGACTGGCTGTTCCCCATCTGCTCGGGCGCCGAGCGACTGAAGCAGGATTGCGGGCGGAAGACCCACCCGACGCAAAAGCCCGAGGCACTCCTCCATCGTGTGATCCTGGCTTCGAGCCATGCAGGCGACGTGGTGCTCGATCCTTTCCTCGGCTCGGGCACGACGGCAGTCGCTGCCAAGCGGCTCGGGCGGCACTTCGTCGGCATCGAGCGCGAGGCGGCTTACGCCGAAGCCGCAGAGGCGAGGCTTGCCGCGCTCGCGCCCCTCGATTCCGCCTCGCTCCAGGTCGTCAAAGGCAAGCGGGCTGAGGCGCGCATTCCCTTCGGCGTGCTGGTCGAGCTCGGGCTGATCGTGCCCGGCACCGTGCTGTACGACCATGCGGCGCGCCATGAGGCCAAGGTGCGCGCCGACGGCTCGATCGCCTCAGCCGGGGCTCAAGGGTCGATCCACAAGATCGGCGCGCATGTGCAGGGGGCTCTCGCCTGCAATGGCTGGACCTTCTGGCATTACGAGGCGGAAGGGACGCTCAAGCCGATCGACGCCTTGCGCGAGGCGGCCCGCCGCCAGCTCGAGCCGCGGGCTTAGCCTCCGCCTTCACGGCGTGAGAGATCACTTTCCGCATCAGGGAAGGCAGCGCAGCTTCGGCGAGGTCGCGGAGCTTGAGCCAGCGGCAGAGCTCAGGCTCGGCGCTGCGCTTCAGCATTGCATCGGGGCCGATGTCCGCGCGGTAGACAGAAAGCTCCAGATGAAAATGGGTGAAGGTGTGCTCGACGAGGCCCGGCATCTTGTCCCAGTCGGCCTCGAGTGGCGCGTGGTGGCGCACCGACTTTCCGTTCGGCGCCGCATCCTCCCAAGGAGTCGACGGCGTCTCCAGCATGCCGCCGAGAAGTCCCTTGAGCGGCCGTTCGCGCAGCAGCACGGAGCCGTCTGACCTGATCGCGACGTAAGCCGCCCCGCGCCGCACCGGGCGCTCTGCCTTCTCCTCGCGATAGGGCAGCACATCGGCGAGGCCCGCCGCGTAACCGCGGCAGTCGGGTCTGAGCGGACAGAGGCCGCAGGCAGGACGGCGCGGCGTGCAGATGGTAGCGCCCAAATCCATCATGGCTTGCGCGAAGTCCCCGGGGCGCTTCGCCGGGGTGAGAGTCTCGGCGAGCGCCCTGATCTCGCTTTTGGCACCGGGTAAAGCCGTCGTGACGGCGAAGAGACGCGCCACCACGCGCTCGATATTGCCGTCGACGGGTGTCGCGCGCGCCTCGTAGGCGATGGCAGCGATGGCGGCAGCGGTATAGTCGCCGATCCCCGGCAATTGGCGGAGCTCGGCTTGCGTGGCCGGAAACCTGCCGCCATGCCGCTCGACCACGGCGCGGGCGCAAACGTGCAGGTTCCGCGCGCGGGCGTAATAGCCAAGCCCCGCCCAGGCGGCGAGCACCTCGCCGAGTTCGGCATCTGCCAGCGCCTGCACATCAGGCCAGCGGCGAAGGAAGCCGGCATAGCGCGGCAGCACGGCTTTGACGGTGGTC
>DASYIU010000349.1:0-12813 GCA_035997285.1 Methyloceanibacter sp.
AGAGGACATGAAGGACCCATCGATCCAGAAGTCGCTCGACGAGGCCAAGGAGCTCGCTCAGAAGCTCGGGCTCCAGGGCACGCCGCTTTATCTGATCGGCGACCACGTGGTGCCGGGAGCGCCTGACGACCTCTACGATCAGTTGACCAAGAACGTCGCCGAAGTTCGCGGGAAGGGCTGCAAGGCTACTTGCTGAGGCTGGACGGTAAGGGGGTCATTCTCTTTATCGGCCCTCGGCCTATTTTGCCGAACGGCGGAAAAGCTGGTAAAGGGGCCCGTTTCGTCTGCCGTGGCGCGTGCGCGGGCTTCCGCGCGGTCCGGCATCATCAGGCGTCCAGCATCCGCCATGGCCAAACCGATCTACGTCTTGAACGGCCCCAATCTCAACCTGCTTGGGTCCCGGGAGCCGGAGGTCTACGGCAAGGAGACGCTCGACGACGTGCGCGCCAGGTGCGAGCGGAAAGCCGCTGCGCTAGGATTTTCGATAGACTTTCGCCAAAGCAACCATGAGGGCGAGCTGGTGGCATGGATCCAGGAGGCGAGGGACGGCGCGGCGGGGCTGATCGTCAATGCCGGTGCCTTCACCCATACCTCGATCGCCATGCTTGACGCGCTCCTGGCTTGCCCCATTCCCTCTGTCGAGGTGCACCTGTCGAATATTTTCACCCGCGAGCCGTTCCGTCATCACTCCTATATCTCCAAGGCGGTGAAGGGCGTGATCTGCGGCTTCGGGGCCCTGAGCTACGAGCTTGCCGTCGAGGCGCTCGCCGCCAGACTCGCAGCCAAGCCCAGCTGATGGCGGAAGGGAGAGGACGCCGCCGATGACAAAGAAAGAGGGGACCTTCGACAAGGACCTCGTTCGCGAGCTCGCGGCGCTGCTCGAGGAGACCGGCCTCACCGAGATCGAGATCGAACTCGAGGGGAAACGGGTCAGGGTCGCGCGCGGGGTCAATCTCACCACCACCCTTACCACTGACGGGGGCCACCCTGAGACTAGAGACAACACGCGAGCGGCGACCAACACGCGACCGGCAGCGCGGCCGGAGGAGTTCATCGTCCATCCCGGTACCGTCACCTCGCCGATGGTCGGCACGGCCTATCGCTCGCCCGAGCCGGGGTCCCCGCCCTTTGTCGAGATCGGCGCCCGCGTGACCGCCGGGCAGACGCTCGTCATCATCGAAGCCATGAAGACCATGAACCAGATCCCCTCCCCCCGCGCCGGCACCGTCATTGCCATCCTCGTCGAGGACGGCCAGCCGGTCGAGTATGGCGAGCCGTTGGCGGTGATCGAGCAGCGCTAGCCTCACAATGTTCGACAAGATCCTGATCGCCAACCGGGGAGAGATCGCACTCCGCGTCGAACGCGCCTGCAAGGAGCTCGGCGTGGCGACCGTCGCGGTCCATTCCACCGCCGACGCCGACGCCATGCATGTGCGCCTTGCCGACGAGAGCGTGTGCATTGGCGCGCCCCCGGCCAAGGACAGCTATCTCAACATCCCGGCCATCGTCGCGGCCTGCGAGATCACCGGCGCCGACGCGGTGCATCCGGGTTACGGCTTCCTCGCCGAGAACGCCCGCTTCGCGGAGATCCTCGAGGAGCACGCCATCACCTTCATCGGCCCGAGCGCCGAACATCTCAGGCTGATGGGGAACAAGATCCAGGCGAAGGAGACCGCCTGCTCGCTCGGCATCCCGGTGGTGCCGGGCTCAGGTCCGGTCGGCGATTTCGAGGAAGCGAAAACGCTCGCCAACGACATCGGCTATCCGGTGTTGGTCAAGGCGGCGGCCGGCGGCGGCGGTCGCGGCATGAAGCTTGCGCTGTTCGAGAACGAGCTTGAGCCGGCGCTGGCGACCGCCCGCAACGAGGCGCGAGCCGCCTTCGGCGACGGCACCGTGTATCTCGAGAAATATCTCGCGCATCCCCGGCACATCGAGGTGCAGGTGCTTGCCGACGGCCAGGGCAACGCCATCCATCTCGGCGAGCGCGATTGCTCGCTGCAACGGCGCCACCAGAAGCTGTGGGAGGAGGCCCCCTCGCCGGCGCTCAATGCGAGCGAGCGCGTCCGCATCGGCGAGACGGTGGCAGAGGCCATGCGGGCCATCAGCTATCGCGGCGTCGGCACGGTCGAGTTCCTCTATGAGGGAGGCGAGTTCTACTTCATCGAGATGAACACGCGGCTTCAGGTGGAGCACACCATCACGGAGATGATCACCGGGCTCGACCTCGTCATCGAGCAGATCAGGATCGCGGCGGGGGCACCCTTGTCGCTACGCCAGGAGGACGTGCGCTTCGACGGCCACGCCATCGAATGCCGCATCAACGCCGAGAATCCGCACACCTTCAGGCCCTCGCCGGGGACGATCACCCATTTCCACCCGCCCGGGGGCCTCGGCGTCAGGGTCGATTCAGGCGCTTACGCCGGCTACACCATTCCGCCCTATTATGACAGTCTGATCGGCAAGCTCATCGTGCACGCCCGCACCCGCAACGAATGCCTGATGCGGCTCAAGCGGGCGCTTGGAGAGTTCGTCGTCGATGGCATCGAGACCACCATCCCCCTTTTCAACTCGCTCATCTCCGAGCCGGATATCGTCGACGGCAACTATGATATCCACTGGCTAGAGAACCGTCTCGCCAAGCTAGGAGCCCGCGGATAGAGTTCATGACCTCCATCGACGACGTCATCATCGAGATCACCCCGCAAGTGCTGCTCAAGGCGTACGCCTGCGGCATCTTCCCCATGGCCGAGAGCGCCGAGGACAATGCGCTCTATTGGATCGAGCCGGAGCGGCGGGGCATCCTGCCGCTCGACCACGTGCATGTTCCGAAAAGCCTTGCCCGCACTGTCCGCCGCGGCGGGTTCGAGGTGAAGATCGACCGGAACTTCGAGGCGGTCATCGAGGGCTGTGCCGCGCCACGCTCAGGCCGCCGCTCGACCTGGATCAACGGGCGCATCCGCGGTCTTTATCGCGAACTGTTCGCGCTCGGCCATTGCCATACGGTTGAGGTCTGGCAGGACGGCGTGCTCACCGGCGGACTTTACGGCGTGCATCTCGGCCGTGCCTTTTTCGGCGAGAGCATGTTCTCCCGCGCCCGCGACGCGAGCAAGATTGCGCTCGTCTATCTCGTCGCCAGGCTCAAATATGGGGGCTTCACGCTGCTCGACACCCAGTTCGTCACCGGACACCTGGCCCGCTTCGGCGCCATCGAGGTGAGCCGTGAGGAGTTTCAGCGATTCCTGGAGGCGGCGTTGGCGGGTGGAGCCGTCGGCTTGGCCCACGGAAGTGGCGTGGGAGCTTCGGCAGCCTCGGGCGGCGCGGCAGGGGCCGCTTCGCGTGCGGGTGCGGGTGCTGCCTCGGGCGGCGCGGCATTCTCGCTGCTCTCAGAGGGCGTGGCCGCTGCCGGCGTCTTGCAATTGGTGAGCCAGACGTCGAAGACCGGGTGCTCCACCGCGTGAAGGCCCGGGCTCTCGGCGAACATCCAGCCGGTGAAGATCCGCTGCACCTCGCCCGTGAGCTTCACCTCGTCCACCTCGACGAAGGATGAGGTGTGGGGAGGCTCGGTCGGCGGGCGCGAGTCGCACACCCGCGGCGTCACCTTGAGGGCGCCGAACTCGACTGTCTGATTGATGGGGATCTCGAGGTGCGAGATGCGTCCCGTCACCTTGTCGAGCGCGGCGAACACGGCGATCGGGTTCTTGATCGAGTCGGCATGGACGAGCCCTGAGGCGAGCCCGCAGGCCGTCGCCAAAGTCATCAAAAAAAGGAGACGTCCGGTGCGGACCCGGCGGCCCGCTTTACTTCGTCTAATCATGCCGCACACCTTATGAACGGGGTCTCGACTATCGCTCCGGTGCGCTCCTCGTCTTGAGCATGATCTTCTCGGAAAACCGGCTCCCACCTTCTAAGATCATGCCTTAGCATCAAACGCCTCGTCCAGGAATTAGGCATTGGTGTGGCGGCTCGCTCAGGCGCCACGCTCGGCGAAGAAGCGCAGCCTGATATGGTCGGCGGTCCACATGCCATTGGTATCGCAGAGCGACGGCCGCAAGAGCTCGATGACCTCGCCCACAACCTCGGTCCTTTCGGGCTCCGGGAATTGGTCGAAGAAGGACCTGCCGAAGGTCCTGAGCCAGCCCTCCATGCCGGTCCTGAGCGGGGTCGGACGCGGCACAAGCGCGATCTCCTTGACGGTGAATCCGCCTTCGGTGAGGAGGCGGCCATATTCCTCGACGGTGGGGAAGAACCAAGGCGCGACAAGCGCCGGATCGCCGTTCCTGAGCGCGCCGACCGCGCGCATCGCCGTGCCGATGGCCGCCACATTGCCATGGCCGCCGAGTTCGCCGACAAAACGGCCGTGCGGACGAAGCGCGCGCGCCACGCCCGCGATCACGAGCTCGGGCTTCCGCATCCAGTGCAGCGCGGCATTGGAAAAGACGGCATGAAACTCCGAGACGAAGTCCAAGGCATGGCCGTCCACCTTCCGGACGTTGAGCCCTTTCATGCGCGCCACGGCGAGCAGCTCGTTGCTCAAATCGACGCCAAGGACGTCGGCGCCGGAAGCCTTGATCTCCGCGGTGAGAGCGCCGTCGCCGCAGCCAAGGTCGAGGATGCGCTCCCCTTTCTTCGCTTCCAGCATGGCGAATACCGGCCCGGCGAGCTCCTGGACGAAGCGCCCGTTCCGCGCGTAGTCGGAAGCCGACCAGCGCTGGACGGCCTTGGGCGGCGCGGTGTCGAAGGCGGTCTCCGGCGTCATTTCGGCTGCCACGGCTCGTAATCCAAAGGCGGCTTGCTCACATCCTTGCGGAGCGTGCTGCCAGGCGGCCGATAGGCCTCGTAGGTTCCCGTCATGTTTGGGCGATGTGCCTTTTCCCAAGAGTGCGGCACGTAGCTCTCCTCGCTCGGCGGCACATCCACGGTGTGGTGCAGCCAGGCATGCCACGCGGGCGGGATCTGCGAGGGTTCGGCGAGCTCTCGGTAGATCACCCAACGCCGCTTGCCGCTTCGCTCCCGATAATAGACGTTGCCGAGCCCGTCCTCGCCCACGAGGGTTCCCTTGCGCCAAGTATAAAGGCGCGTGCCGATGGTGTTACCCGTCCACCAGGCAAAGAGCTCGGTGAAGATTCCCATGAGTTATTTTTGGCGCTTTTTTTGAGCTTGCGCCGGGACTATGGCCTCAAGGGTGGTCCGTGTCCAGCTTGGGCTAGTTCCGCGCGACCCGCGCCTTTTGGGCCAGGTGAAGCGCGAGGGCCGGCTCCTCTTCGAACATGCTTCCGGCGAGTGGAAAGCTCGGCTCGGCGGGCACGTAGATCGGCCGCTGGAAGCTGAGCGACAGGCGCTCTTCCATGCCGGCGACGACATAAAGCTGGCCCCGGAGCTCGAAGGGCCGATCGTCGTTGAGGAGCCAATCGAGCCTGCGGTAGAGCGTGCTCGCAGAGGTCGGCAGAACGAGCACCTGATGGGCCCCTGCCCTGAGCGCGTCCTCCACAATGGTCGGCTTGGCGTGGGCGCACATGATCATGGCGGGAACGAAGCACAGCGCATCGGAGCTTGCGCGGCGCATGCACCTTACGAGCGCAGGGCCCGTGAAAGGTTGCATCGACGCTGCAGCAATGACGAGGTCAGGAACGGTCCTGCCCATCTCGTCGAGGGCTTCGGTCGGGCTCTCATAGGTATCGATACGGCCCGTTCCGATAGCCGCGAGCATCGCCCGCATCAATGACAGCATCGGCCGGCGATTGTCGACGACGGCGACCGCGAGCTTATCAAGTTCACGGCCAAGAGCGCGATGAAACAACATGCGGCTGAACCCAAACCCCTGCCGTACTGGCTTTCGAGTGCATCAACAAAATACTGGCCGCTCCGTAATAGAAGGTGAAGACAGAGGTCGAAACCGGTCAGCCGGGGGACGCAAGGCGGTGGCGCCGAGGGTCCTTTATGGCCTTTGGCCCACCGGCTTTCCACATGACATCCCCAGACTCGCCCACAGCCTTTAGTGGTAAAGTAAGGGGCTATTGCATACATATTGATGGATTTGACGAATCGCCTCACGTTCGACCGTTACGCGCTGGATCGACGAAATAAGAGAGCCGTTGAATCGCTTACGGACGATTTTCCAAAGGGGCTGGGGAGCAAGATGCGGATCGAACGACGTTTTACCGAGGCTAGCAAATCGCCCTACGACGCTATCCGGTTCCGGGAGAGCGCAAGCGAGATCCGTAACCCGGACGGCTCGGTGGTGTTCGCGCTCGAGCGCTTCCTGGTGCCCGCCCAGTGGAGCCAGGTCGCGGCCGACATCCTTGCCCAGAAATACTTCCGCAAGGCCGGCGTGCCGGCCCAGGCGAAGCGCATCGAGGAGAGCACCGTCCCCTCCTGGCTGTGGCGATCAGTCCCTGACACGGAGGCGCTTGCCGCACTTCCCGAGGCTGCGCGGCTCGGCAGTGAGACCGATGCGCGCCAGGTGTTCGACCGGCTCGCCGGTACCTGGACCTATTGGGGCTGGAAGGCCGGCTATTTCTCCACAGAAGAGGACGCGCGAGCCTTCTTCGACGAACTCCGCTTCATGCTCGCTATGCAGATGGGCGCGCCCAACAGCCCGCAATGGTTCAATACCGGGCTGCATTGGGCCTATGGCATCGATGGCCCGAGCCAAGGCCATTATTATGTCGATTACGCCACCGGCGAGGTCCATGCCTCGACTTCGGCTTATGAGCATCCCCAGCCGCATGCCTGCTTCATCCAGTCGATCGAGGACGATCTCGTCAACGAGAACGGCATCATGGACCTGTGGGTGCGGGAAGCGCGCCTCTTCAAATATGGCTCGGGCACGGGCACGAACTTCTCGAGGCTCCGCGGCGAGAACGAGCCGCTGTCAGGCGGCGGCAAATCCTCCGGGCTGATGAGCTTCCTCAAGATCGGCGACCGCGCCGCTGGCGCCATCAAGTCGGGCGGCACCACGCGCCGGGCGGCCAAGATGGTCGTGGTCGACATCGACCACCCCGACATCGAGGACTACATCAACTGGAAAGTCAACGAGGAGCAGAAGGTGGCGGCTCTCGTCACTGGCTCGAAGGTGCTCGCCGAGCGGCTCAACGCCATCCTCAAGGCTTGCGTCAATTGCGAGGGCGAAGGCGTCGACTGCTTCGACCCGAAGCGGAACCCGGCGCTGAAGCGCGAGGTCAAGGCGGCGCGGAAGGCCCGCGTGCCCGACAACTCCATCCGCCGGGTGATCCAGTTCGCCCGCCAGGGCTATACCTCGATCCAGTTCCCGATCTACGACACGGACTGGGATTCGGAGGCCTACCGCACGGTCTCGGGCCAGAACTCCAACAACTCGGTCAGGGTCACCGACGAATTCCTGCGCGCGGTGGAGGCCGACAGCGACTGGAACCTCACCTATCGCAAGAACGGCGCCGTGGCCGAGACGGTGAAGGCCCGCGCACTCTGGGAGCAGGTTGGCTACGCCGCCTGGGCCTGCGCCGATCCCGGCATCCAGTTCCACACCACGATCAACGACTGGCACACCTGCCCGGCGGCGGGCGCGATCAAGGCGTCGAACCCCTGCTCCGAGTACATGTTCCTCGACGACACCGCCTGCAATCTCGCCTCGGTCAACCTGATGGCGTTCCGCAAGGCTGACGGCAGCTTCGACATCGAGGCCTATGAGCACGCCATCAAGCTGTGGACCGTCGTGCTCGAGATCGCCGTCACCATGGCGCAGTTCCCCTCGCGGCGGATCGCCCAGCTCTCTTACGAGTACCGGACGCTCGGCCTCGGCTACGCCAATATCGGCGGCCTGCTCATGGCCTCGGGCATCCCTTACGACTCCGCGCAAGGCCGCGCCCTGTGCGGGGCGCTCACCGCCATCATGACCGGCGTCGCCTATGCGACAAGCGCCGAGATGGCGCGCGAGCTCGGCCCCTTCCCCGGCTATACCGCAAACCGCGAGCCGATGCTCAAGGTGATGCGTAACCACGCCCGCGCGGCGTGTGGCGAGAAGGCGGGCTACGAGGGCCTCGCCACGGCACCCGTGCCGCTCGACCATGCCTCCTGCCCCGACCCGCGGCTCTTGGCGCATGCCATGCACGCCTGGGAGCGGGCGATCGAGCTTGGCCGCAACCATGGCTATCGCAATGCGCAAGCGACCGTGATCGCGCCGACCGGCACCATCGGCCTTGTCATGGACTGCGACACAACCGGCATCGAGCCCGATTTCGCTCTGGTGAAATTCAAGAAGCTGGCGGGCGGCGGCTATTTCAAGATCATCAACCGCATGGTCCCCGACGCGCTTCGTGGGCTCGGCTACCCTGAGGACGCCATCACCCGCATCATCGAATATGCGGTGGGCCATGGCACTCTTCTGGGCGCGCCCGGCATCAACCACGAGAGCCTTGCCGCCAAGGGCTTCACGCCGGAGAAGATCGCCGCGGTGGAGAAGGCCGTGGGGTCGGCCTTCGACATCAAATTCGTCTTCAACAAGTGGACGCTGGGAGAGGCCTTCTGCACCGGGGCGCTGGGCTTAGCGCCCGAGCGGCTCGACCAGCCCGATTTCGATCTCCTGGCCGAGATCGGCTTCGGCAAGCGCGAGATCGAGACCGCCAACGAATATGCCTGCGGCGCGATGACCCTCGAAGGCGCGCCCGGCCTCGACCCGAAGCATCTGCCGGTGTTCGATTGCGCCTCACCGTGCGGCCGCACCGGCAAGCGCTTCCTCTCGGTCGAGAGCCATATCCGCATGATGGCGGCGGCGCAGCCCTTCATCTCCGGCGCCATCTCCAAGACCATCAACATGCCGAACGAGGCAAGCGTCGCGGACTGCAAGGAGGCCTACCTCCTCTCCTGGCGGCTCGCGATCAAGGCGAACGCGCTCTATCGCGACGGCTCCAAGCTGTCGCAGCCGCTCAACGCCCAGCTCCTCGCCGACGAGGAGGACGAGCAGGACGAGATCCTCGCGGCGATCGCCTCCGACCAGCCGCAAGCACAGCGCGCCGCCGTGATCGCCGAGCGCATCATCGAGCGCGTCGTCGAGCGCGTGCGAGCGCGCGCCGAACGCCAGCGCTTGCCTGATCGGCGCAAGGGATATACGCAGAAGGCGGTGGTCGGCGGTCATAAGGTCTATTTAAGGACTGGAGAGTATGCAGACGGAACTCTGGGCGAGATTTTCATCGACATGCACAAGGAGGGCGCCGCCTTCCGCTCGCTCATGAATAACTTCGCGATCGCGGTGTCCGTCGGTTTACAATATGGCGTTCCGCTGGAAGAGTTCGTCGATGCCTTTACCTTCACGCGCTTCGAGCCGGCGGGTCCGGTGCGCGGCAACGAGGCGATCAAGAACGCTACCTCGATCCTTGACTACCTATTCAGAGAGCTTGCAGTTTCTTATCTTGGGCGCTACGAGCTTGCTCATGTTGATCCAAGTGAGATCGGCAGTACTACACTCGGCTCTGGTGACGCGGGCGAAGGCAAGCGTTCCACCGAAGCTCTCGTCTCGCCAGGCTTCACCCGTGGTCGCCTCAGCGAGCGAAAGTTTCTTGCGCCGAGCAAAGCGCAAAGCACTGGTACGCATGCGCGTGCGTTGCAGGCGAGAGCCGATGACGACGCGCATCCACGCACCACAAGCTTTGCCACCGCGTCCCCACAGTCGCCTTCATCGCAGACGGTCGAGCATGTTGCTCACGCCGTCGGAACGCTCGCCGAGCGCGGCGCATCAGATCTTGTCGCCGAGGCGCGCGTTAAGGGTTATGAAGGAGAAGCATGTGGAGAATGCGGGAACTTTACCCTCGTCCGTAACGGCACGTGTCTCAAATGCGATACGTGCGGAGGGACGAGTGGTTGTAGCTAGAGTGATTTTTTGACAGCCAGCCAGCCCTGAAGGAGGGATGCACTATGGCAGTAGCGAAGAAGAAGACAGCGAAGAAGAAGCCCGCGCGCAAGACCGCCGCGGCGAAAAAGACGACGGCCAAAAAGACGGGCACCGCCCGTCGTAAGACCGCCAAGAAGCGCTAGTTCTTTAAAAGGCGCGGGGCTTAGTCCCCGCGCCTCCTTTATTTCCCCTCAAAAACAATTGGTTAGTGGACCAACCCCTAGCGGCTTCGTCGTTGGGATGCGCGCTGGCGCTTGCCCGCGGCGGCAGCGCCGCTTCCTCCCGTGTCATCGTCTCATCGTCTGCTGCGAAGCCTTAAGCTCGACACGCGCATTCGCCGCTCGCAAGCGGTCCCGATTGCATCGTTTGGTCGGCCAGCATCGCGCCCCGCTCGACGTCCTCTCACCCCGATCCTTGCGGCTCAGGATGAGCGGCAACCACCAGCTCGGCTTTCGCCCCGAGGATCGCCCGCGCCTGTCAGGTGATTCGTTTTTTGGCCTAAGAGTTCAGGACTCGGCGGCGGCGGCGGCGGCGAAGCCTTCTTTGGCGATAAGTATCCACAGCGCATTTTGAGCGGCGGCAAGCTTCGTCGCGTCGGTCGAGCGCAACACCACATAGGTGCCGAGGCGCTTGTTCTCGAAAAACGGGTAGCTGCCGATCTGCACCTCGGTATGCGCCAATTGTAGCTCGGCAAGCCCGGGGGCGACGTCGCCCTCGGGCACATCGATGCGGACCGAGCGGGCAAGCATGGGCCGTCCCTTGGCAAGACGGGGCATTACGGCGTCGAGCATGACCTGCATGATGCGCGGAACGCCGGCCATGACGATCACGTTCTCGACCATGAACCCCGGCGCGCGGGAGATGGCGTTGTCGATCAGCTGAGCCCCTTCCGGGATGCGGGCCATGCGCAGCCGCGCCGGCGTGAGCTCCCGCCCGCTGAAATGCTTGCGCATGGCCGTCACGGCGCCCTCATCGACCACCACGGGGACCTGGAACGCCTTGGCGATCGCATCGGTGGTGATGTCGTCATGGGTCGGCCCGATGCCGCCGGTGGTGAAGACGTAGCTGAAGCGCGGGCGGAGTTCATTCACCGCTGAGACAATCGCAGCCTCAAGGTCAGCCACGACCCGTACCTCGCGCAATGAGATGCCGACGCGGGTCAGATAGGCCGCGATATAGGCGATGTTCTCGTCGCTCGTGCGCCCCGACAGGATCTCCTCGCCGATAACGACGAGGGCGGCGGTGACCGTGTCTGACGCCTTATCCGTCATTCCAAGGCTTTTTCACAAGAAGCGACACTCGTCATGCCCGGCCTTGTGCCGGGCATCCACGTCTTAGGAGAGCGAAAAGAAAAGCGTGGATGGCCGGGACGAGCCCGGCCATGACAACGGAGCTTAGCGCAAAGCATTCCACGTGTGATCGCCTGATCGCAAGCAGGAAAGCTCGCGCCTGCCGTTGCACAGGGGCGGATTTCGCCCTAAGTGAACGTGAGTTCCTCTATGATCGCTGCCAATGTCCAATCTTGAATTTGCCCGCGCCCAGGCGCGTGACACCAAAATCAAACTGCACGGAGCCGAGGCCTTCGCCGGGATGGCCAAGGCCGGCGCGCTGGTGGCCGAGGTCCTCGACCTCCTGGTCGAAGAGGTGAAGCCCGGCGTCACCACCGAGGCGCTCGACCAATTCGTGTTCGAGTTCGCCGTGGCGCACGGCGCCGTTCCCGCCCCGCTCAATTATCGCGGCTTCCCCAAGTCGATCTGTACCTCGCTCAACCACGTGGTCTGCCACGGCATACCGAGCCCGCGCGCGCTGAAGGAGGGCGATATCCTCAATATCGATGTCACCCTCATCGTCGAGGGCTGGCACGGCGATTCGAGCCGCATGTACGGCGTGGGCAAGCTTCCCCGCGCGGCAGAGCGCCTGCTCGAGGTGACCTACAACGCGCTGATGCGGGGCGTTGCCGCGGTCAAGCCCGGCGCCACGACCGGCGATATCGGCGCCGCGATCCAGACTTACGCCGAGGGCGAGCGCTGCAGCGTGGTGCGCGATTTCTGCGGCCATGGCCTGGGACGCGTGTTCCACGACCGGCCGAACATTTTGCACTACGGCGAGCCGGGCGAAGGCCTGCCGCTCAAGCCCGGCATGCTGTTCACCATCGAGCCGATGATCAATCTCGGGAAGCCTCACGTGAAGATCCTGTCCGACGGCTGGACGGCGGTCACCCGCGACCGCTCGCTGTCGGCGCAGTTCGAGCATACCGTCGGCGTCACCGAGACGGGATGCGAGGTGTTCACCCTCTCGCCGCGGGCTTTGGACCGGCCGCCCTATAGGCGCCAATCGAGCGAAGGTTGAATGGGCTTCAAGGCTGCGGGCAAGCCACATTATCTCGGCCCTCGCGAGAGGCTTAGGCGACACTTCCGCGAGGCGGGCGCCGCTGCCCTCCCCGGTTACGAGTTGCTCGAGCTGATCCTGTTCCGCGCGGCACCCCGCCGCGACACCAAACCCTTGGCCAAGGCGATCCTCGCGCGCTTCGGCAGCTTCGCCGAGGCTCTCCACGCGCCGGAGGAGCTGTTAGCCGGTGTCCCCGGCATCGGCGAGGCCGCCATCACCGAATTCGAGCTCGTGCGCACCGCTTCGCTCCGGCTGATGCGCGGCGAGGTGCTCGATCGCCCGGTGCTGACGTCCTGGGCCCAGGTGCTCGACTACTGTCGCGCCTCAATGGGGTTCGAGAGCAAGGAGCAGTTCCGCATGCTGTAGTTCATGGTCACTTTCTCCTTTCGGTTCAAAGTTCTACGCTTCACGTCCCCCACGCGTCCCCCATACGTCCTTCATGGCTTGTTCTCCGTTCGCTTGGCGAGCCGGAGGCGCGCAACGCGGGAAGTCTGTTCGAGGGTCCCTCGGTTATATCGGGCGCTGGTTTGCCGGTTCTTGTGGCCGGCATGTTTCATCACATC
>DASYIU010000350.1:0-1690 GCA_035997285.1 Methyloceanibacter sp.
GCTCGGGATAACCCCACACCGCGTTCTCCGACATCCTGTCGCCGACCCGGATCGTCCAGTAGGACGCGGTGCCCTTGTAGGGACAGAAACTGTGGTGCTCGGTTGGCGTCAGCAGATCCAGGCGCACATCCGAGCGCGGGAAGTAATAGACCGGTAGGTGCCGCGTCTCGAACAAGAGATGCGCCTTCGTGCTGTCCGCGATCCATTCGCCGTTCAATTGCACCCGCACCCGCCGCGGTGACGGCTCAAAGGTGATCTTGTAGTCGGGGTTGGTCTTGAACCCGGACTCGCGCCCCTCGATGATCGTCGCCATGCCATGCCTCCCGCAGCCTTGGGTCTGCGCCAGTTTAGGCTCCACGTCGCGAGGCTTCCATCCCGGGCTTGACGCTGCGCCCCGGTCTACAGGACTGTTCCCGCAGCACGAAGAAAAACGGGGGGAGGAGCAATCGATGCGGAAGATCGCGATCACGCTGTGGCTGGCGGCCGCCGCGGCCGTCCTCTGGCAGACGCCCGCCAAAGCGGAAAAACAGGTCTTGCGCATGGCTTATTGGGGTGGGCCGAGCCACCAGATGGTTCAGACATTGGCCGCCTGGGTCAAGACGATCGAGGAAGCGTCGGGCGGCAATCTGACCGTCGAGGTCGACAAGGCCGCGCTCGCCAAAATGGAAGGCCAGTACGACCTTATCCGGAACGGCGTGCGCGACCTGGTTTGGGCGGTCCCGGGCTATACCGTGGGACGTTTTGACGTATTTCAGGGCACCGAGCTGCCGCTCCTCTGCCCGAAGCCCGCCGTGTGCAGCCCGGCGGTGTGGAAGTGGTACGAGAAGAACGGCCTCGCCGCGAAGGAATTCACCGACACGAAGCTGCTCGTCACCTTTATGGGCGGGCCCTACGGGATCCACACCACCAAACCGGTCAAGACGCTCGATGAGCTCAAGACGCTGAAGATCCGCGCCGCCGGCCCCAGCCTGCCGATGGCGAAAGCCCTTGGCCTCAACGCCGTGCCGCTGCCGGCGACGGAAACCTACGAAGCAGCGCAGCGCGGCACGGTGGACGGCTCGGTGTTTCCGTGGGAAGCGATGACGAGCTTCCGGCTGAATGAGCTGCTGAAGGCTCATCTCGAGGTGCCGGGCGGGCTCGGCGCGCCCTCCTTCGTCATCGTCGCGAACACCAAGGCCTTCGATAATCTGACACCGGAAAACAAGGCGGCATTGCTGAAGGCGAGCGGCGAAGCCGGCTCGGCATTGTTCGGCAAGGCCTGGCAATACTGGGATGAGCACGGCCGCAACGACGCCAAGGAAAAGGGTCACGCCATCGAGACGCCCACACCCGCCGAGTTCGAGAAATGGAAGGCGCTGCTGCAGGTCGTGACGGACGACTGGATCAAGAAGGTCGACCAGAAGGGTTATGACGGGCGCAAATTGCTCGACGACCTGCAGGCCATGATCAAGCAAGCCTCGAGCTGACGCGGCGATGAATTCATTCCTCGACGCCCTTGCCCGAGCGAACGGGCGGGCCTCGCTTTGGCTCGCCCGCCTCGCCGCGGTCGCCCTTGCGATCATTGCGCTCGTCACCTTTGGCGATGTGATCGGGCGCTATTTCTTTCACGCGCCCTTCGCCTTCACGGTCGAGCTGACGCAAATGCTGATGGCGATCGTCGTCTTCTTCGGCGTCGGGCTTGTGACGCATG
>DASYIU010000351.1:0-3501 GCA_035997285.1 Methyloceanibacter sp.
GTGCTAATGAGCGCGGGTCTTGAGGCCCTGCAATACTAGCCTGGGCGGTTCGTAACAAGCGGAGCGTGATCGACGTGAAGGTGCTGTTGATCGGGGGCGGCGGCCGCGAGCATGCGCTCGCCTGGAAGCTCAAGCAAAGCCCCCTGCTCGGCACACTCTATTGCGCGCCCGGCAATGCCGGCATCGCCGAGATCGCCCAATGCGTCGCGCTCGATGTCGAGGACCACGCGGCGGTCATCCGCTTCTGCAAGGAGAAGAGCATCGGCCTCGTGGTGGTGGGCCCTGAGCTGCCGCTGGTGGCGGGGCTCACCGACGATCTCGAAGCCGCCGGAATCAAAGTGTTCGGACCGTCGAAGGCGGCGGCACAACTCGAAGGCTCCAAAGGCTTCACCAAGGATTTGTGTGCGGCTTACGGCATCCCCACGGCTTCTTACCGCCGCTTCAATGACGCCTCTTCTGCCAAGGCCTATGGCGCGGGGCAAAGCCTGCCCATAGTCATCAAGGCCGACGGCCTCGCCGCCGGCAAGGGCGTGAACATCGCGCAGACGCGGGAGGACGCAGACGCCGCCATCGATGCCTGCTTCGCCGGCGCCTTCGGCGCGGCGGGTGCCGAGGTGGTGATCGAGGAATTCCTGTACGGCGAGGAGGCGAGCTTCTTTGCGCTTGTTGACGGCGCGACCGCGCTTGCCCTCGCCACGGCGCAGGACCATAAGCGCGCCTTCGACGGCGATCAGGGGCCTAACACCGGCGGCATGGGCGCCTATTCGCCGGCGCCGATCACGACGGACGCGCTATGCGCCCGCGTCATGGAGGAGATCATCGAGCCGACGGTGCGCGCCATGGCCGCGCGCGGCACGCCCTTCAGAGGCGTGCTCTATGCCGGCCTGATGATCGCCGACGGTCAGCCCAAGCTCATCGAATATAATGTGCGCTTCGGCGATCCTGAGGCGCAGGTGCTGATGCTGCGTCTCAAGTCCGACCTGCTCCCTGCCCTGCTCGCCAGCGCCGAGGGTCACTTAGGCAATGTGGCGCTCGACTGGCATGACGATGCGGCGCTGTGCGTGGTGATGGCGGCGCGCGGCTATCCCGGCACTTACCGGAAGGGCACCGAGATCAGAGGACTCGCCGCCGCTGCCGCCGATCCAAACGTCGAGATCTTCCATGCCGGCACCAAGTGCGACGGCGACCTTTTGCTTGCCGATGGCGGGCGCGTGCTCGGCGTCACCGCGCGGGGCAAGGATATCGGCGAGGCGAGAGACCGCGCCTATCAGGCCCTCGACCAGATCGATTGGCCGGGCGGCTTCTGCCGCCGCGACATCGGCTGGCGCGCTATTTCTCGCGCGTCGCGATGAAGCGGTAGTGGCGCAGATGGCCTCCGCCATCCCTGAACGCGAGCTCGAGCGTCAACTGCGTGGGCTCGCTTCTCTCGGGCAGGAACACCCACGCCATCATATGCGCCTCCGAGCCTGGCGAGACAGCGCCGCGCCACGCCTCATGCGGTCCGACCACCATGTCGATGGGAATGCTCGTGGTCGGCAAATCGACGGCGGGGTCCGACCACACCTGGAAATTGCCTTGCCGCGTCGAGACCGACGTGATGGGCGCCATGAGCCGCGCCGAGCGTGGCCGCACGCGACGCAGCGACACCCCCGCTAGGCGGTAAGGCGCCCGGTTGGTAACGGTCATGCCCACCTGATACCAATCCGGCTGGAGTTGCTTGAAGCTCGCCCTGATGATGGGCTCAGAGCCGGTGCGGCCTGCCCTGAAGGCAAATCTGATGGTCAAGGCGGCGATCATAAGGACCAGCGCCACCGCGATCCCGAGCTGGATCGACCCGCTCATAGGTCATTTGGCATTTTCGACCCGACGCCTTTTCGCCATCCCTTCATGCCAGGTCATTGGGCCAAGCCATTGCGACGGCGGCCGCCCTTCATTACGCTGCCCATAGATCGGAGAATCGCATGCCCCATTTATTGTCGTTTTCCAAGACCCTGGCCTCGGCAATGGCGGCCGCGATATTGCTCGGCCTATGGCTCCTTGGCGGGATCGCCCCTGCGAGCGCCACACCCGCTTTTGCCTCAGGCTTCGGCAGCCATGCCTCCCCGGTGGAGCCCGCCCGCATCTATCGGCGCGGACGCCCTCCCATTTACCCCTATTATTACTCTCCCGGGCGCCCCGGCGGTTACAGCTTCTATTTCGGCTTCGTGCCCTATCAGAAGGGCGACTACGAGACCCAGGCGCTTCAGAGGGCATTTCCGGAGTTGAACTACCCGCCGAGCATGCGCTACTGGACACCTCGCTCAGGATTTTAGCGCGCTCGCCCTCTCATCGGTGAGCTTAGTCGGTAGATCATCGTCTGAGCCAAATCAGAACTGCCTCGTATCGGGCAATCCCCGCTCGCAAATATGATGCTTAGCGGAGGGAAGACATGTCGGCCAGACATCCGATCATTGCCATCACAGGGTCGTCAGGTTCCGGCACAACCACCGTGACGATGACCTTTCAACAGATCTTTCGCCGCGAAGGCGTCAAGGCGGCGATCGTCTACGGCGATGCCTTTCATCGCTACGATCGCAACGCCATGCGGGCGAAGATGGAAGAGGCGCACGACAAGGGCGAGACGCATTTCAGCCATTTCGGTCCCGAGGCCAACCTCTTCGAGGAGCTCGAGACGTTATTTCGCGGCTATGGAGAAGGCGGAACGGGGAAAATACGCAAATACCTTCACGAGGAGGAAGAGGCCGCACCCTATCAGAAGACGGCCGGGACGTTCACACCGTGGGAGGACATCCCATTAGACACCGATATGCTGTTCTACGAGGGGCTGCATGGAGCCATCGTCACTGAGAGGGTCAATGTCGCTCAGCACCCCGATCTCCTGATCGGCGTCGTACCGGTCATCAACCTCGAATGGGTGCAGAAGCTCCATCGCGACAAGTTGGTACGCGGCTACACGCAAGAGGCGATTGTCAACACCATCCTGCGCCGCATGCCCGACTACGTGCACTACATCTGTCCCCAGTTCTCGCAGACGCACGTCAATTTCCAGCGTGTGCCCACGGTCGACACGTCGAACCCGTTCATCGCGCGCGACGTGCCGAGCCCCGATGAAAGCATGCTCATCATTCGTTTCAAGAATCCGCGGGGCGTCGACTTTCCCTATCTGCTGTCGATGTTGGCGGACTCCTTCATGTCGCGGCCGAACACCATCGTCTGCCCCGGCAGCAAGATGCCGCTCGCCATGCAGCTCATCTTCACCCCGATGATCTGGCAGCTGATGGACGGCAAGCGCCGCGTCTAAAGGCTTCATCGTCGCAGGTTGCAAGAAAATCCGTGATCTCCCGACCGGACAATCCCGCGACATGCATGCGGGTCGTAATGGAAAACACGCCTGATCTAGCTCGGTGACGGCCCATAAACTACATTGCGACCGAACCATTCATTGGGGCGGTCCCCTGGCGTCATTCGGCCGTCTCCAGCTTGGACGGCTCTCCCATTACC
>DASYIU010000352.1:0-6197 GCA_035997285.1 Methyloceanibacter sp.
GCGGCGCCAGCCTCCACGGCAGCTCGATCGGTGAGGAGCGCGGTGAAGGGAACACCTGTGGCGGCAGCTCCGGCGGCGATACGATCGGCGTCCTTCAGCCGCACACGGGCAACGGCCGCCCCCATGGCCACGAGCAGGTCGCCGACCAGGCTCGCTTCAATCGCGCCTTCAAGCACGAGCAGAACTTTTTCCCCAGATGGCGGCTTCGGCCAGCCGGCACCCAGCGTCGTGACCTGAGGGGGAGCCGCGAACGGCATATCGACGGTGAAGGTGGCGCCCGCTCCCGGCACGCTTGCCACATTGATGCGGCCGCCCATCTCGTCGATCAGGCGCTTGGAGATGGCGAGCCCGAGACCCGTGCCGCCGTGGCGCCGGGCCGGGCCGGAATCAACCTGCTCGAACTCGGCGAAGATGCGCTCGATGGCGTCGGGCGGCACGCCTGGCCCCGTGTCGCGGACGGCGAAGCGGAGCATGGTTTCGTCTTGGCCCGTGTCGCGGCCGATGTCGCGCGTGGCGCCGGGCGTGAGCTGGAGCGTCAAGGCCACGCCGCCGCGCTCGGTGAACTTGATGGCGTTGCCCATCAGGTTCATCAGGATCTGACGGACGCGCATCTCATCGCCGATCACCGTCTTGGGCAGATCGGGGGCGGCCAGCCAGCCGATCTCCAAGCCCTTGTCGCGGCCGCGTGGCGCCAGGAGCTCGATCACGCCCTGCGCCGCGTCGGCAATCTCGAAGGGGGCCGCGCGAAGCTCGATCTTGCCCGCCTCGATCTTGGAGAAATCGAGGACCTCGTCGATCAGCGAGAGGAGCGTCTTGGAGGAGGTCGAGATGGCGCGGGCATAGGTGCGCTGCTCGGGCGAGAGCTCGGTGTCGAGCAGCAGCCCGGTCATGCCGAGAATGCCGTTCATCGGGGTTCTGATCTCGTGGCTCATGGAGGCGAGGAAGCGCGACTTGGTCCTGCTCGCCTCCATCGCCTGGTCGCGCGCCTCGGCGAGCACGAATTCTGCGGCCCGCTGCTCGGTGATGTCGCGGCCGAAGCTTTGGATCTCGCTCACAGCTCCCTCGCCGTCGGCGATGGCGAAGTCCTCCCACACGAACCAGCGCGGTCCGGCGGCGGTGACCAGCTCGATGGTTCGGCTGCGCCGTTCCTCGCCCAGGTCGGGAAACGCCGCTTGGCTGTCTTGATCGGCGTTGACGAGCGGAAGCGGGAAGACCTGGCCGAGCGCCGCATCGTGGGCGAACCCGAACGTGCGGCAGAAGGTATCGTTGACGAAAGTCAGCCGCTTGTCGGCGTCACGGCGAAGGATCACGTCGCCTTGATGGTCGAGGAGATCGCGGTAGCGCGTCTCCCGCTCGCGCACCTCCCATTGCAGGTCCTTGAGCGACTCAAGACTGGCATCGAGGCGATTGGCGAGGGAGGTGAGCCGGCCCGTACCGCTTCGCGTCAGCCGGGCGGCGACAAGCCCGGCCGCGATGGCGACGCCCAGCACGAGCGGCAGGAGCGCAAGCGTGAGCGCCGCCCCGAGCATGGCAAGGGAGACAAGCATGAGCCCGGCGGCGAGAAGTCCGAGGGCGAAGCGAAGTCCGATGACGCTGAATCTGTCTGAGCGGAGATCGCTCCAGGCGCGCGCGATCGCGCCCGCGCGCTCGCCGCGCCGCTCCGCGCTTGTCTCTTGCTGTTCCTGCTTCACCTGACGCCGTTCGTTTTGGCCGGGACGAGCCCGGCTGGTTCCCTGGCATAGCTAAGCAGACAATGTTTGAGAAAGGCTTTAGCGGCCGAAATCTGCCCTATTTCCCGTCCGGGCGATGCCGAATTGTCGCTCGCAAGAACGTTCAGCGAACATCCTCGTGCCAGAGATTGGCCGCCGGGCGGCCGGGCAGAAAATATGGCCTCTCACCACCGGCCCGAACTTGCCATCAAGCGATCTTGTTTTGGGTCAAAGTGCGGAGCCGCCGCAAGAGTAGCCTAGCTAGCGGTCCAGCAGAATGAGGACGAGGCATGTTCAAAGACCTATCGATGCGCATCTTCCTCGCCCACCTCGTGGCCTATGTCCTCGTCACCGCCGGGTGTGCGGCCGTCAATCTGTGGCTTGACCCTCAGCATATCTGGTGGGTGTGGGTGCTCATGGGTTGGGGCGTCGCCGTCGCAACCCACGCGCTCGCCCTGCTGATGCGCAAGACGCGGCGGCGCGAGCGCATCTTCATCGATCGCAAAGCGCGCGCCTTCACCGTTCACCTCTTCGCCTATGTGGCGGTCATCCTGCTGCTCCTGTTCGTCAACCTCACGGTGACGCCGACTGTGTGGTGGTTCTATTGGGTGGCGCTCGGCTGGGGCGCGGGCGTCGTCGCCCATGGCGCGTGCCTGTTCCGCAGCCACGGGGCGCCGCCCACGCCGCAACCGCCAGCAAAGCAGATCGAGGCGAATAAAGAGCCGCCGCAAGCGAAGGCGCCGCGCCGCAAAAGCACCAAGCGGAACAGCTGAGCTGCGACGCTCAGGCCTTAAGGATCAGCGTGTTCGACGGGAGGCTCGGATCGACAAAGCGCGCCGCCTGCTCGGCCCCGGTCACCGGCAGTCTGGCGGCGTCGATCAGCCCGAGCTGGGCAAGCATCGAGGCCTGATCCCAATAGATGCGCTCGAATTCGATCTTGCCAGAGGCGAAGCCTACCACCACCACGAACGGGAGCACCACCTTGCGCCCCGTTGGCGCGACGCCTGGCAGAAGCGCCGGCATCTCGCAGTCATGGGTGAAGCGGATGATCATCTCATCTACCACGCAATCCTCGCCGACGGTGCGCGAGACCGGCGTGATCTCGGTGTCGTCGGGCCAGCGGCCGATGAACCAATTCTCGTAGAAGCGCCTTACGTTCTCGCGCCCATGGCCGCCGGTCATGGTCGGCACATGCGTCACATGCGGCTGATCTCCCATGGTCGCCATGGTCGCGTCGATGTCGCGCGTCTTGAACTCGGCATCGGTATGGGCGTCGAACATCGCCCGAGATGCTTCGGGTCCGCGGTCATTACGCCTTCGCCTTCCGCTTCTGCGCCGCCACCTTTTTCTCCACCACGTCCCAGATCATGGCGGCGATGTCGGGCCCGCCGAACTCAGCCACCTGCCTGATGCCGGTCGGCGAGGTGACGTTGATCTCGGTGAGATAGGTGCCGATCACGTCGATGCCGGCGAAGATCAGCCCGCGCCTTTTCAGCTCAGGGCCGAGCCGCGCGCAAATCTCCTTGTCGCGCTTGGTGAGCGTCGTGGCCTCCGCCGTGCCGCCGATATGCAGGTTCGAGCGCGTCTCGCCGGGGGGAGGCACGCGATTGATGGCGCCGGCGAATTCGCCGTCGACTAAGATGATGCGCTTGTCGCCTTTACGCACAGCGGGCACGTAGCGCTGCACCATGATCGGCTCGCGGAAGGTGACGCCCATAAGCTCGATCAGGGAGTTGAGATTGGTGTCGCCCTGGGCGATGCGGAAGATCGCGGCGCCGCCATTGCCGTAGAGTGGCTTCACCACGATGTCCTTGTGCTCGTCGCGGAAGGCGCGGATCTGATCGGGCGAGCGGGTGACGAGGGTCGGCGGCATCAGGTCGAGAAAGTCGAGCACAAACACCTTCTCCGGCGAATTGCGCACGCTCGCGGGATCGTTGACCACCAGCGTCTTGGGCTGCAGGCGCTCCAGGAGATGCGTCGTGGTGATATAGGCCATGTCGAAGGGCGGATCCTGGCGGAGATGCACCACGTCGAACTCGCCGAGGTCGACGCTGCGAGGATGCGCGAGGCGGTAATGGTCGCCGGGACTGTCCTCTACAGTGAGGCTGTGGCCTTGGGCCATGAGCTTGCCGTCGCGGAGCGAAAGATGGTCCGGCGTGTAATAGAACACGTCATGGCCGCGCCACTGCGCCTCGAGCAGCAGCGCGAAGGTGGAATCGCCCCTGATATCGATGCGCTCGATAGGGTCCATCTGGAAGGCGACTTTGAGAGCCATGGCAACGAGACGTGCACCTCCTCGGCCTCATCCTTCGAGACGCGCTCTTCGAGCGCTCCTCAGGATGAGGGGCTAATTCCTCATGGTGAGGAGCAGGCGAAGCCTGCGTATCGAACCAAGAGGCCTCAAACGGAGCGGGAAACTCGCGCCAAACGGTCAGTTCGTCAAACGGGAAATGCATTCTCGATATAGCGCGGCCAGGCCCAAGGTGCCGCGAGCACCACATCGAAGGCGATGTCGTGGCCGGCGAAGTTCGGGTGGCCGGCAAGCCAATATTGTGCGGCCCTGACGATGCGCCGCCGCTGCTTGGCGGGCACGGTCCACGCCGCGTCCTCCGCGGTCTTCCGCCGCTTCACCTCGATGAAGGCAAGCCGCTTGCCCTTGAGCGCCACAAGATCGATCTCGCCCACCGGGGTCTTGTAGCGTCGCGCCACGACGCGGTGACCTTTGAGGCGGAGCAGCAGCGCGGCAAGAGTCTCCGCGAAGACCCCGCTGCGATAAGCCCTGACGCGAGCTTGCCGCATGGCTCAATCGCGCTTGCGGTCGAGTGTGAGCCCGAGCTCGTAGACGCGGGCGCGCTTCACTTGCAGCACTTCGGCGACTGAGCGCACGGCGTCGCGGAAGCTCTCTACCTTAAGCGCCCTGTTGAGCTGCTCCACAATCCGCTCGTCGCTGATCTCAGTCTCGTCCTCGGCAGGCGGCGCCACCACCACGACGAACTCGCCTTTCAGCGTCTCGCCAGCCTCAATCTCGCCGGCGAGCCTATCGAGCGTGCCACGCGTCACGCTCTCGTGCAGCTTCG
This sequence comes from Methyloceanibacter sp., assembly GCA_035997285.1. GTDB lineage: Bacteria > Pseudomonadota > Alphaproteobacteria > Rhizobiales > Methyloligellaceae > Methyloceanibacter. The sequence goes on from DASYIU010000352.1 coordinate 4,787, forward strand.
TCAGCTCCTTGGCGATTGCCGCCTCACGCGGACCCAAGACATCCGCCATGTCGGCGAGGCTGTTGGCGAGGCGAGGGGCCGATTCGAAAATGACAAGCGTCGCCGGCACGGTTTTTAGCTCGGCAAGGCGCGTCCGGCGCGCGCCCGATTTCGGCGGCAGGAAGCCGGCAAAGAGAAAGGTGTCGGTCGGCAGCCCCACACTGCTCAGGGCGGCGAGTGCTGCCGAGGGCCCGGGGATGCTGGTCACCAGGAGGCCTTGGTCCAAGGCTTCGCGCACGAGCTTGTAGCCGGGATCGGAGACGAGCGGGGTTCCGGCATCGGAGATCAGCGCCACCGAGCGATCGCCCTTGATGTGGGAGAGGAGCCGCGGCCTTTCGCGCTCGGCATTGTGCTCGTGATAGGGGGTGAGCTTCACTCTGATGCCGAAATGGGTGAGCAGCTTCTGGCTGTGGCGGGTGTCCTCGGCGGCGATCAGGTCGGCGCGGGCCAGCACGGCGAGCGCGCGGAGCGAGACGTCGGCGAGATTGCCGATCGGCGTCGCCACGAGATAGAGCCCGGGGGGCAATGGCCGCTCCAAGAGCTCGCGAATCACCTCGCTCGCGCGCTGAGCCGTCCTCGACTGGGCAACCGCAGCACGCTCGTCATCCCGATGGTCTCGCACGCGCATAACCCGAGTTTTTAGGCCCACGCCAACGACTTGGCTTGCGTCTCCGTCGCGCCGCCACGCCCTAGGCGTCAAAACGTTACGTGATATAGTCAATCTTCGTCCATCACGATTGAGCCATAGTCGCGGGCAAGCTTCGACCTTGGAGCACAGGGGCCATGCGGCTGACCTTCAGCATCGACCATCATCTCGGGGCCATAAGACTGCTGCTTGCGACACTCGCCGTGGCGGTCCTGCTCGCGGCCTGCGGTGGCGGCGGCGGGGTTGGACCCGGGGGGCCGGGGATCAGTGGTAGCACCGGCGGGTCAGTGAAGGTGGCGCTTCTCCTTCCCATCACGGCGTCGGGCTCGACGCCTGCCATTGCCAAGGCACTGAAGCAGGCGGCCGAGCTTGCCCTCTTCGATTTCGACAATCCCAACGTCACGCTCGTTCCCAAAGACACCAGAGGCACGCCTGACGGCGCGCGCGCCGCGGCCGAGAGCGCCATCCACGACGGTGCCGAGCTGATCATCGGTCCACTCTTCGCCCAGGAAGTCTCGGGCGCGGCCGCCGTCGCACGCCAGGCCGGCATTCCCATGATCGCCTTCTCCAGCGATGAGAAGGTCGCCGGCAATGGCGTCTATCTCTTGAGCTTCCTCGCCGGGCGCGACGTGCCGCGCATCGTCTCCTTCGCCATGTCGAGGGAGAAGCGCAATTTCGATCCTGCCATAGGGCGACTGGGGGACGAGCAGCGCGAAATTGCGCTTC
>DASYIU010000353.1:0-3325 GCA_035997285.1 Methyloceanibacter sp.
GTCAAGCTGGCTTGGGCTGCTGCAGCCTGACACCAGAATCAGGAACACGGCGGCAAGCCATGAGTGGCGCACAACGATCATTCGACACCCTGTTTAGGTTTCAGCGCCCCTCATCCAGTGCGTCTCAGGATGACGCTCAGCCTCAAGCCGCCTTGGCGCCCCTCCCCGCCAGCACCTGATCGGCGACCTTGCCGGTGAGCTCGGCGAGATGATCGAATTTCGCATTGAAGGTGCCCACCCCCGCCGTCGCCGATCTGAGCTCGACGATCAGGTTCTGGATCTCGGACTCCGGCAGATGCACCTCGACCAGGTCCCAGCCCGGCCAGCCGGGGCGCGCGTCGAAGCCCAGGATCTGCCCGCGCCGCGACGACACGATGGAGTTCACCTTCGCCGTGGCCTCCGACGGCACCGCGATCTCGACCGCCATGACCGGCTCGAGCAGGACCGGGGAGCATTGCGGCATGCCTTCGCTCATGGCGATGCGGCCGGCTTGGCGGAAGGCCATGTCGGAGGAATCGACCGAGTGATAGGAGCCGTCGATCAGACAAACCGAGACGTCGACCACGGGGAAGCCGAGCGGGCCGCGGCCGAGATAGTCGCGCACGCCGATCTCGACCGAGGGGATGTAGTTCTTGGGCACCACCCCGCCGGTGATCTCGTCGGAGAACTCGAAGCCGGCCCCGCGCGGCTGCGGCTTGATGGTGACCACCACGTCGCCGAACTGGCCGTGGCCGCCGGACTGCTTCTTGTGGCGGCCGCGCACCTCGACCGATTTGCGGATGGTCTCCTTGTAGGGGATCTGGCGCGGCCGGGTGCTCGCATCGATGCCGTATTTGCGCACGAGCTTCTCCAGCGCGACACGCAGATGCATTTCCCCCTGTCCCCACAGCACCATCTCGCCCATGTCCTGGCTGTGCGTGAGCGAGATCGAGGGATCCTCCTCGATGATCTTGGCGATGGCCGCGGTGAGCTTGACCTCGTCCTTCTTCTCCTTGGCGGCGATGGCGAGCCCGAACACTGGCTTGGTGATGGACGCGGTGGCGACCTTCGCCGCCTTGCCCTTCTCGGCGGTGAGCGTGTCGCCTGTCTTGACGCTGTCAAGGCGGCCGAAGGCGATGGTGTCGCCCGGCTTCGCCTCGCCACGCTTCACCGGCTCCTGGCCCATGACGCTGAAGACACCGGAGATGCGCTCGTCGTCGCCCCCGCCATAGACGGTCAAGCCGTCGGCGAACGTGCCGGTCAGCACGCGGGCGAGCGACAGCTTGCCGCCATGCGCCGTGTGGAACGTCTTGGCTACAAAGGCGCAAGAGGGCGTCTTGTCGACGCCGAGCCGCTTCACCGTGCTCTCCACGAACGGCACCTCGTGGCGGAGCGCCTTGAGCAGCCTGAAAATGCCGTGGCTCGTCTCCGCCGAGCCGAGCAGCACCGGGCAGATCGCCCCCTCGCGCAGCTCCTTGGAAAGATCGTCGAAGATCTTGTCGCGGGGCGGCGGCACGTCCTCCAACAGCTGCTCCATCAGCTCGTCATCGTAGTCGGCGAGCTTTTCCAGCATGGAGAAGCGCGCCTCCTTCTCATGCGCGGCGAGCGGATCGGGAATGGCCATCACCTCGCTCGGCGCATGCTCGCGATAGACATAGGCGCGCTCCAGCGCGAGATCGATGAAGCCGGTGACGATGTCGTTCTCCCAGATGGGAATCTGGCGCACGACCAGCGGCTTGGTGCTTGCCGGCTGTAGCATCGGCACGATGTCGCGCACACGCGCTTCGGCCTTGTCGATCTTGTTGATGAAAAGGAAGTGCGGGATGGCGCGATCCTCGAGCTGCTTGAGGATCAGTTGCAGCGCCGGCACTTTCTTCTCGTCGGGCTCGCACACCACGACAGCCGCGTCGCAGGCGGTCAGCACATTGACCGCGTCGGCCTGGAACTCGATGGAGCCGGGGCAATCGAGGAAGGTGAAGCTGTCGCCGAGGAAGTCGACGGTCGCCACGTTGAGTTCGACGCTCATGCCGTGGTGGCGGGCCTCCTCGGAGGCATCGCCGATGGTATTCTGCCCGGCCATCGTACCTTGGCGGCCGATGGCGCCGGTGCGCGCAAGAATGGCTTCAAGAAGCGTGGTCTTGCCGCTGAGATAGGGGCCAACCAGTGCGATGCAGCGGGAGCTGCGGGCTGGCTGGCCCTGCGCTTGGCCCATGATCTCCTCCCTTGGCGGTTATCACCCGCGGGGGAAAGCTCCTGACGCGCCTACCCGCGCAAGCCTTTTAACGACGCTATCGTGTCAAGAGGAACGGCATCTGGCAAGAGCCGCGATTGGTCTATTGCGCGGCCCCTGATGGCTGACGTCGGGGTCGGTGTGTCTTTATTCCATTGACCCAAACCCCGGGAAGTCTCAAAGCTCGCAGTCTGCATCATGGAAGTCGGTCATGCGAACGTTAGGTGCTTTCGTCTTGGCACTCTTCATTTGGTTGCCCGCCGGCGCAGTGGCAGCCGCCACGCTCACGCCGCTGCCCTCCATGAGCCATCCCCCTATGCTTCTGGAGGCTAAGCTCGTCTGCGGGATATTCGACGGCAAATTCAAGTGCAAGCGCATCAAGAAAAACAACGGGAACAAGGCCACGCCCGCGCCGGACAGCAACGGCGCCGGAGCGGGCGGCACCACGGATGCGGGGGCCGGCACGAACGGCGGCGGCGCAGGCGGAGGTGCTGGCGGAACGGAAACCGGCACGGCCAATCCAGGCAAACCTGACTGTCCCGAGGGCTACAAGGTCTTGGACCCGCCGAGCAAGTTCGGCCCTTGCGAACCGCCGGAGGGCTTACCGAATAACGCCTACACGCAGTGCCCTTCCGGGGCGACCGGGACGCCGCCCAATTGCGCATGCCCGAGTCAGTCGGATTACGGCACGCAAGGCAACAAATGCGTGCACTGGACCGGCGCCTGCGGCACCGACAAACCCGGTTGGAACAACCCCAACTTTTTTTGCAAAGTGGCCGACAAGATCGACTGCACGATCCTTGCAGACGGTCAGGAGAAATGCTGTTGCAAGACCTACGACAAGTAGGGCGTCAGCGGCCGGCCTCGATCTCAATCTGAGCCCCACGGCCACCCTTGGCATCTCCTATTCGGGGTAGCTCGCGTCCGACCTCACCGACAACGCCGTCAAAGGCCGCTTCACCTGGCTGTTCTGATCCGGTTCCTATGTCATTATGGTCGGTGACTTCACCGGACGGAGTTTCCATGCGCCTGCTTTGCGCCTTTGTGCTGGCGGCTTCTCTGTGGGTGCTGCCCTTGGCTCTCGGCAACGATGGAGCGGCGGCGCTGGCGCAATCC
>DASYIU010000354.1:0-4165 GCA_035997285.1 Methyloceanibacter sp.
TGCCTCGAACACGCTATAGGAGACGAACGACGCCATGCCCGCCGCCATTCCCATGTCGCGTCCGAGCCCGAGGCTGATGTAGGAGTAAAATCCGCCGACGCTCGACACCCTTTGCGCCATGGCGGCAAAGCCCACGGAGAAGATGGTGAGCACGATCGTGGCGAGCAGGAAGGCGGCGGGCATGTAGATCCCGTTGCCGAACCCCGCGCCAAAGGGAACGTTGCCGAGCATCGCCGACATCGGCGCTGCGCCTGTCACGGTCAGGAATAGAACGCCCAAGAGTCCGACAGCTTTGCCGTGGAGCAGGTCGATGTTCTTTTCTTTGTGGACTTCGAAACTTTCCTGCGCCTCAAGCGCAGCTGCTGAGCTTTCTGTCATTTTGGCTTATCCCCCGAAACAATAACTGGCGGTGCCGGCTCACCCCTCGTCATCGGTCCGGTTCCAGGCATGATGATGATCTTGATCTGTCACATACACAAGCTTGGTCGCACCGGCCCGACCTCATCCCCTAAGCTGCACCCCCGACCACTCCTGTTCGTTGCGGCGTTGACCTTCCGAATAAGAAATTGACCCGCCTCATAATTTGAGCCCTAAGCTCATGATCGCCTTGAGTTCCGCGCTCGACATGACGTGGCAGTAGATCATGTTGATGATTTCGAGCTCCTTGCGATGGAGCTCTTCCGTCCCGGCCGCGCAGCAATCCTCAACCACGACGACGGCGAAGCTCTCATCAGCCAGGCTGCGGACCGTCGAGGACACGCACTGGTCGGTGAAAATTCCGCAGCACACAACGGTCTTGATACCGAGATTGGTGAGGATCAACCGCAGATTGGTCCCGGTCAGGGCGCTGTCGGTCGTTTTCGTCACCACGATCTCGTCGCCCTGGGGTTGGAGACCCGCGACGAGTTGCGACGGCAGCTCGTCCTTGGGCAGAAGCAGATTGTTCCAGCCCGGCATCTTCTGCGACAGGGATCGGTCGCGACCGTTCTTGGTATGGCAGGCGATGCGGGCGAAGAGGCATTCGCATCCGTTCTCGCGAAAGAGCCTCAGGAGCTCCCGCGTGCGAGGGATGACGATTTCGCGCATCCGTTGGTGGAAGGGGTTCCAGGCATCATAGCGGTGCTGCTCATCGGCAGAGAGCGAGGCTCTGTCCGGCCGTGTGAAATAGGTGTTCTGCACGTCGATGACGAGGAGCGCCGTATTCTCCTTGGTGAGGTTCGGATCGGCGGGCTCGGGCGCTCCGTCGTAGTAAATCGACCTATAGGCGGTCTTCCAGGTCATTTTCTCGTGCTCAGAACCGCTTTTTGAACAGGCCGCGCCGCTCGTAAACCGCGGCGGCTTCTTCCACGAACGCCGCCATGCCCTTGGCTCCATATTGGTCGCGCAGCTCCTGGGCCACCGCGAGAAGCTCCTCCTGCGACTGAGCGCGGCCAGGACGCAACAGTTCGTAAATACGCATGATCGTGTCTTGCGGCACGTCCACGAGCTCGGCGCCACGCTCGAAGTTCGCAGCTAACGTGTCTCTGCCGGCGGCGCGGGCGATCTCCGCCTGCTGGTGCAACGCCGCGTCCGTGATGCGCAGGTCCTCGATCGTGACGCGGTCCTCAAGCAGGGCCTCGAGCGTGATCTCATCGAGGCCCTTGCCGCGCTTTCCGCGCACGATCTCGCGGCGCTTCTCCGCCAACGGATAGTCTGCGATCGACAGCCGCTTCTCGCTCATGCGGCGCTCCCCAGGAAGGCGACCTCTACGTCCTCGGGCACGCCACCCTCCGAGGTCAATTCAATCTCGATGGCATAGATCAGCGACACACGCGCATGATAGCGCGAACCCATGGCCTCGCCCCGCGTCGGCACCACGACCGGCTCCGGCATTTCGCCAAGCGCGTAGGCGGCAGCATTGACCCCCATGCGCCGGTAGTGCTCGAGCCTGGTGATCGGGGAGTTGGAGAAGAGCTCGAGATTGTTGTGCGGCAGGCGGTCCTTCTGGTGAATAACCGCAGTGCCCTTCGCCTGGATGCCAATGCCGACGCCCGACCCCGCGAGGCGGGCGGCGCTGAGGCCCAGAAACGACGTGTCGGCCGTATGCTTCATCCGCACGACACGAGCCCTTGCGCCTCCTTCTGTGATGCCATCGACCAGCTCGCGCAGGATTGCCGACAGGGGATGGCCTGCAATGGTCTGGAAGAGCTTGATGCCGAACGCGGGGCTCACCCCGATTACGACCTCACGGCGATCGTTGCCCGCGGCGGCAGGGCCCATCGTTCGGTAGCTGACGCGTTTGCTCTCGGCGGCCTTGTGTACGGCCTCGGCTCTCAGCACCTCCTCGCGCGTGAGGACGTCGCGGATCGCCACGATCTGCGCGCGGCGCGCCTCGCTTACGCGGTATCCGGTGCCCGGCCCCAGGTAATCATTGGGATCGTTGATGGCGCTGAGGATATGGCCGTCACGGACCAGCGCAGAAGTCTGCAGATAGTCGCCGGAAACACGCAATCTCAAGAGCTTTAGAAGGTTCTCCGCCTCCTCCATGAAGCCGCGCTTGGCGAGGGCCTTGATCACGTCGACCACGGTGATCGCGCGCTCCTTGATGCCCTCGCTAATGGGCACCACGTCGCGGGGCAAATAGCTTCGCGTTTCATCCGATCCGGATGCGGCGACGACGCTGCTTTTCATGTCCTCCGTCGGTTGCCCGAGGTGAAGCTCCTCGAGCACGGCGCTGATTGCTTCGACGGCGCGCGTTCGCAGCTCAAGGACACGGGTCTCCCCGACGGGGGTCAGACCGCCGTCGGCCTCGAAATCGCGCTGGAGCACGAGATAGTCCTCGAGCTCCTCGCCGTTAAGAAGGGATGCATTGAAAGAATTGTCGTATTTTAGGATCGACCCGAACCCAGAGCATATGAGGTCGGAACCGGCGATGAGAAAGGGCATGATCTTTGCCCCGACGCGGATCTCGGATTCGGTCGCACGTGCGTCGTTTCCGGAAGCGCATTCAAGATCGAGCCAGACGGCGATCAGATTCTCCGCCATCAGCTCGCGCATTCCACCCGGGACAGTGCAGGTGATGGGCGCCCCGTCGATGCCGCCATTCTGCGTGCCCTGTACGCCCATGGCGCGCTGAAGACAGAGGCAGCGCGCCTCGAGATAGAGCAGCGACTTCTTTTCGTGGAACCCCATGAGCAGCTCCGAACCGGCACCCGAAGTGCAGCGCATCTTGATGCCGCGCGAGGCATAAGCCGCCGCTAGAAAGGCTTTCGACCACGGCGTGTCGTCGCCATCGATGAAGCTCTTCTCGGTGCCGTAGACGGAGACCGTCTCGGCATAAGACGTAAAGCCGGCCATGCCGATCCTGAGCTCCTCTGCCTCCTCGCTCGAGCACTGAAATAGCGTCCCCCAGCGTCCGATCGAGGCCCCAACCGCGCATGCAACCGCATTCGACCAAGCATTTCGAGCGACTCTCATAGTCGTCTCGACCTCATCGAATCCGAATGCGACCGCGGTCGCGGCATCGGCAGCCATCTGTAGCGGGTCGTCCTTGGCATTGGTCACGTGCGCCTGATTGCCGGGCGTCTTGCGGGCGCGCATCTTGCTGTAGGCGAAGGCGATCTCGAGAGAGGAGAGCTGGGTGACGATTTCGGCGAGCTTGGCCGGCGTCATGCCGCGGGCGAGCCGCACGAGCTCGCCGCGCGGCACGTTCATGTCGACCAGCATGCGAGCGACCTCGAGCGATGGCAGGGCCATGGCTTCCGGCGCGATCTCCGGATCGATGTGATAGCGGGCGATAAACGTGTCGATCATATCGAAGTCGCGGACGACGACGCCGTCCATCACGTCGATGCCGCCCGAACCCAATGTCAGCCCCGACTTTGGATCGTGAGGGCTGGTAAAGGACGCAAATCCGTTCTCAGCGTCCTCGATCGCGAATTTGTCAAGCCGAAGCGGGCGCTCATCCCAGTCGGAGAAGCGCTTCCAGCGATTGGCGAACGTGCTCGGCTCCCCTGTCATGGTGGCTCTTCCTCGCGGAGATCGACATCACTGGAACCAGAATATAGAGAATGCTACCGGCCCCGAAGCGCATTTTACGAAAAAGCCGCATAACCCCTGGACGCCGGCAGGCGGTCCGCGGCACCCCGGGAAGTCGGAAAAAATTGAACGATGGAGACGGACTGAT
>DASYIU010000355.1:0-4071 GCA_035997285.1 Methyloceanibacter sp.
GACCGCTCGATCGATGTGCTGGTCAGCCGGTTGCGCCGCAAGCTTGCCGAGAGCGGCGCCGCGCAATTGTTCAAGACGGTGCGCAACGGCGGCTACCAGCTCGCCGTGAAGGTCGAGGTCGAGGACGCTCAATCGTGAACACGCTCCGCGCCAAGATCGCCATCCTGCTCGTGGTCGCCATCGTCTCGGTCGTGGGCTTGTTGACGGTCATGCTGTTCTACGTGCTGGGGCCGCCCAAGCGCGTGCACAGCCTCGAGCCGATAGCCCAGCAGGTGGAAACCCTGGTGCGCGTCGTCGACGAGGGGACCAATGTCATCTCGCTGGTGCCGCAGCCGGCGCCGGGACTCCGTCACCAAATTCTCACGCAGAGGCTCAGAGAGGCGCTCTCCGCGCGCGGGCTCAATCTCGCCGTGACCGTAACGCGGAGCGGACGTGGCGCTCCTCTCGTTGTTTCGATCCCGATCGAAGGCCGCGGCTGGCTGCTGTTCCCGATTTCCGATCTCCCACCGCAGGGCGTGCCGTGGTGGGTGCTCATGAGGTGGCTGCTTCTGATCACGTTCGGGGCCACGGCCATTGCTGTGTTCGTAGCCAACCGCATGGTCAGGCCGCTCGCTTTCCTGGAAGACGCGGTCGAGTCGGTAGGCCCCGATGGCATGCTGCCGGTCTTGCCGGAGCGGGGACCGGCAGAGGTAAGGGCTACCGCCAAGGCCCTGAACTCGCTCTCGTCCCGCTTGAAGAGGGCGATGGAAAGCCGCATGCGCCTGGTCGCGGCCGCCGGTCATGACATGCGCACCCCGATCACCCGCATGCGTCTCCGCGCCGAATTCGTCGAGAACGACGAGGACCGCACGCGCTGGCTTGGCGATCTTGACGAGCTCGAGCGAATTGCCGACAGCGCGATCCTTTTGGTGCGCGAGGAATCCGGCCTAGCGTCGCCGGAGCTGATCCGGCTCGACGAATTGGTCGGAAGCATCGGCGCCGAGCTCAGGGACCAAAATCTCGACGTGAGCAACACGAGCGCAGAGCCGGTGACCGTATGCGCGAGCCGGCTCAAGCTCAACCGGGCTTTGCGCAACCTCATGATCAATGCGGCGACGCACGGGGTCAGAGCGCGGGTCGAGGTGGGCGGCGCCGACGGCCTGGCGCGCATCGTCATCGAGGACGATGGCCCGGGCATCTCGCCCGAACTTCTCGGTCAGGTGTTCGAACCATTCTTCCGGGCCGATCCTGCCCGCCGCCAGGATATTCCCGGCGCCGGCCTCGGCCTCACCATCGCCCGGGAGATCATCCAGCGCGCCGGCGGCACCGTGAGCATCGCCAACCGGAAAGAGGGTGGCCTGATCCAGATTGTGGAACTGCCAAAGGCGGCCGAAACGACGGGCGCATGACTTTGCGCGGTCTGCCAGTCGCCGACACGCGCAGAAAGCTACCCCGCTAAGGGAACGACCGTTCGGCCATGAGCGTTTCTATGCCGACGGTGGTCATCATGCTATTTCCCACACAATACGCATGGTTCGAGCCGGTTCTCATTGCCGCTATCGTCGTGTTCGTGGTCGATCTGATTGGCAGTGTGATCGTATTCAGCAGACGCCCTTTGCTGAATGCGCTCGCTTCGGCCATCCTGTTCGCGGCTCTCTTTGGAGTCCTCGTCTATTACGGCTATGGGAGCGTGCAGGTATCTATTACGACGACCCCGGCACCTACGGCACCAGCGCAAAGCCCTCAATGAGCTTTTGACTAGCTCCGGCCACTAGCGACGGGGGGTCAGTTAGCGCGGACCATCGGCAACCTGGCGCGCAATGGCTCGATGCACATCAACGCGGTGCCGTGCTGTTCTGCCGAGGCTTCGTTCGGCAAAGCTCGAGATTCAATCGGAGGCTCGGCGAGTTCCGGTGCGAGGCCGCTTCCCCCTTCGTCATGTGGCGGTGCGGCGGGCGATCGCATCCCCCAGGCCCGCATGCGACGGCCGCCGTTTGAAATCCGGGCGAGAAGCGATCGGTTGGTTTGAAGCGCCGAGCGCTTGAAGGCATCGGCGCCGTGTTTGGCTTGCGTGGAAAGCTTGCCGGAAAGGGCGGAAGCCGTCAGGGCGATCCAGGAGAAACTGGTCGAAGCTCCCTTGAGGGAGGCCCGCGAGAGGGCGCTTGCCTCTACACGAAACCACGAGAAGGCAGCAGAAACCCATTTCCGCAACGCGGCGCCGCCGGCCTTGGACTCTAGCGCGATCCAGGAGAAACTGGTCGATGCTCCCTCGAACAAGGCGCGAGCGAGGATGCGGGTCTTACGCCAAGTCCAGGACCACCCCGCAGCAAGCAGTTTGCCCAGCGCGAGATCAAGCGACCGATACTGTGCGGCGATCCACGAGAAACCGATCGAAGCCCCGCTGGCGAAGGCGTGCGCTGCCTTGACCAAGGTGCGGGCGAGGGTGACAGCGGTCCGCCAAGTCCAGGACCAGGCCGCAGCAAGCAATCTGCCCAGCGCGAGATCAAGCGACCGATACTGCGCGGCCATCCAGGAGAAACCGATCGAAGCCCCCCGGGCGAAGGTGTGCGCTGCCCTGACCAAGGTGCGGGCGAGGATGACAGCGGTCCGCCAAGTCCACGACCAGCTGGCAGCAAGAAATCTGCCCAGCGCGAGATCGAGCGACCGATACTGCGCGGCCATCCAGGAGAAACCGATCGAAGCGCCCCTGGCGAAGGCGTGCGCTGCCCTGACCAAGGTGCGGGCGAGGGCCCGGGCCATCAGCCAAGTCCAGGCCGAGGCGGCAACCGACCATCTCCAGAGCGTGAGCGCGAGAGCGCGCGCCCTGGGAGCGGTCCAGGCGGCGCAACGCACCAGCATTTGGCCAAGAGCGACGACAAGAGCCGTGCCGTTCCTCACCAAGAAGGAAGCGACCCGTCGCACCAAACGCAAAGAGGCCAGGCTAAATCGCTTAAGAGACCGGACCGTGCGCCGGCGCCTCATTTCGAGCTGGTACATCAGCTCCTGGCGCTTCAGCCGGCGGGCGCGTTCTTTCTCGGCGACCCGATAATTCTCGAGCCAGCGCTGGTGCTGGTTGATCTCGTCGGCGACCGACGCGATAAGATCTTTCGACCCGGCAATATCGTCCTCAGCGGCCTCAATGGGGTCGGTCGTGTAGCTTGCACGAGACACAGGGTTGCTCCCCCCTCGTCAGACGCGGGCGATTTCTACCAGTCTCTTTTGCCGGGCGCCCTTGGATTACTCCCGCGGGCTTATACGCTATGCCGGAAATCCCCCGTTGCAAACGCCGCGGCCGGGCACGGCCGCGAGCCCCCTCCCAACGCCACGCCTAGCCGATCGTTCCTTTGTGGGTCGGGCTCGGCTCCGTGGCTTGCGGTTCAGCCATTTCCGCCAGCGCCTACCACCCGCCCTGCAGGACGAGACCCGCGTTGCCCCGTCCGGTCTGGGCGATATCGAGATTAGTGTTGCGGCCGAATTGAAAGACGCCGAGTGCGTTGTTCGAGCCCTCCTGAGAAACGGTCGCGGTGTGGTCGTGGCCGCGTTGTACGACGAGACCATAGTTGCCGGCGCCCTTTTGACTGAGGGCGGCGGCGTTGTCCTCGCCCTTTTGGTCGACCTTGGCGTGATTTTTCTTTTTCTTGTGCTTCTGCTGCTGGACGAGGGAATAAATCTGCAGCCCGTGCTGGATGAGATCGGCGGCGTCGCCTCCCGGCGTTATCATCATGGTGATGCCGCCGGCAGACGCGGGCGTCGGCAGCTGCAGGGCAGCGAGAGCGATCAACATCGCGACTAGGGAAGCTGAGTATCGCAAGCGTCGTGTCATCGTCGTCGCTCCTACTTCGAGGTCATCGGCGTTGGGGCGTGCGCCGTGGCCTTGCAGCCCACGGGGTCGTCGTCCCAGTTCACCTTGAACGTGGCGCCATAGCCGCCGGCGCCCTTTGACAGCGACACCATGCCCAGCGAGCTGGACCCGCCTGCCGGCATGGCGAAATCGCCGCTCTGCGAGATGGAAGAGCTGCCGGCGCCGTGTTGCCAGACCTTGAGCTCATAGGAGCCGGAGACGGTCCCTGCGGCGAAGACCAGGCCTTCCAG
>DASYIU010000356.1:0-2752 GCA_035997285.1 Methyloceanibacter sp.
AGCAGATCGAAGATGCGGGTCCGGTCGGCGAGGCCAAGCAGCCCGCGCACCGCCTCTTGCTCGACCTTGCCGGCGCCGAAGGCGATGGCGCGGTCGAGGATCGAGAGCGCATCGCGCACCGAGCCCTCCGAGGCCCGGGCGATCAGCGCCAATGCCGGGCGCTCAGCACTCGCCCCTTCTTGCGCGGCGACCCAGGCAAGATGCTCGCTGAGCTCTCCGCTCTCGATGCGTTTCAGGTCGAAGCGCTGGCAGCGCGAGAGCACCGTCACCGGCACTTTGCGCACCTCCGTGGTGGCGAAGATGAACTTCACATGCTCGGGGGGTTCCTCAAGGGTCTTAAGCAAACCGTTGAAGGCCTGCTTCGACAGCATGTGCACCTCGTCGATGATGTAGACCTTGTAGCGGGCGGTGTTCGGCTTGTAGTGGGCGCTGTCGATCAGCTCGCGGATATCGTCGATGCCGGTGTGGGAGGCCGCGTCCATCTCCACCACGTCGAGATGCCGGCTTTCAAGGATGGCGCGGCAGTGGACGCCTTCGTTCGCCATGTCGAGGGTGGGGCCACTCACGCCCGGCCCCTCGTAGTTCAGCGCACGGGCGATGAGGCGCGCGGTGGTGGTCTTGCCGACGCCGCGCACGCCGGTCAGCATGTAGGCTTGCGCGATGCGCCCCGTGGCGAACGCGTTCCTCAGCGTCCGCACCATGGCGTCCTGGCCGATCAGCTCGGGGAATACCTTGGGCCGGTATTTGCGGGCGAGCGCCGCGTGGCTCTCCGGTGCGGACGGCAGGTGAGAAGCGGCCTCCCCCTTACCCTTGGCCGGGCGCTTCGGCGCGCTCTTCTCTCGGTCTTCGACTTCGGCCATGGACGGATGGGCTTCTCGACGCAAAGGCTTTGGCTTCAAACGGCGGCGACGGCAGAGGCGGCCGCAACACACTATAACGCTTGAGGCAGGTGGGAGGCTGGACGAGCAACCCGCGAAACGCTCGTTAGGGCTGCTTCCTTCCGGACCTGACCCGGTTGGCGAGGCACGCGCCTGCTGCCAACCTCCCCCGGTAGTATATCGGAGATAGGCTCGGGACTGGCAAGCAAGTTCAGTCTCGGGCGCCGGTTCGGATGCCTTCTTGGAACTTTCAAGCCCCGCAGCCACGTTCTGGTCTTCCCGCAATAGGAGCTTGCAAGTGCACGCACGCATTACACCTATGCCGCGCAACTGTCGTACCCCTACCCTCAAAGCGACAGCGCCCAAGGAGCAAGGTCATGAGCCAGCTTCGTTTCAGAAGCAAAGCCGCGTCTGGGATGATTGCCTTCGGCCTGGTGATCGTAGAGCCTCCCTCGCCGCCGGGTCAAATCCGGCTCTCGCCTACAACTCGGACGCGGAGAAATGCCACTACGAGAAGCAGTGCAAGCTGGTCACGCCCTACTGTCCGCCCCCCGGCCAATACCCCAAGTCCCATCCCTGCCAGGCTCCGTTCACACAGTGCAAGAACGTGAAGGTCTGCGTCGGCGATTAGCACCGTTCGACGGCAAGTCTCAGATCGCCGATCCATTCAGCGCGGCGCGGAAGGGATTTGCCTTGTAGGTGCCGAGCACCGTCACCTCGCTCGAGAAGAAGGCGAGCTCCTCCATGGCAAGCTTGACCGGCCGCTCGTCGGGGTGGCCTTCGATATCGGCGTAGAACATGGTGGCGTTGAACGAGCCCTCGAGCTGGTAGGACTCGAGCTTCGTCATGTTGACTCCGTTGGTGGCGAAGCCGCCAAGCGCCTTGTAGAGGGCGGCCGGCACGTTGCGCACGCGGAAGACGAAGCTGGTGACGACGGGGCCGTCGCTTGCATGCACACGCTCAGGCTTGGCGGCCAGCACCACGAAACGCGTGGTGTTGTGCTCAGCATCCTCGATATCGGCGCGTGCCACTTTAAGCCCATAGATCTCAGCGGCGAGCTTCGAGGCGATCACCGCCCATGAACGGTCGCCTGTTTCGCGCAAGTGGCGTGCGGCTCCCGCCGTGTCGGCCTCGATCACCGCCACAAGCTTCAGCGCGCGAATGGCCTTGCGGCACTGGCCGAGCGCCATGACGTGGCTGTGCACCGTCTTCAGCTCGGAAAGCTTGACGCCCGGCAGTGTGAGCAGCTGGTGGCGCACCCGCTCGAAATGCTCGGCGACGATATAGAGCCCTGATTCCGGCAAGAGGTGATGTATATCGGCGACGCGGCCCGCCACGGAATTCTCGATGGGGATCATGGCGAGCCTGGCCTCGCCGCCTTTGACCGCGGCAAGCGCGTCCTCGAAGGTCGGGCACGGTAGCGCCTCCATGGCGGGATAGGCGTCGCGCGCGGCCAAGTGCGAATTGGCGCCTGGCTCGCCCTGGAAGGCGATTCTGTTGGAAAGCGATTTGGCCATGGTCTTAGGAAAAGCGGGCGGAAATCAGCGGCGGGATTGAAGAAGCTCACGCGCCCGCGCAAGTTCGGCCGGAGTATCGACACCGAGCGGGACAGTGTCAACGAGGCCGACATGGATGCGCATGCCGGCCTCTAGCGCACGGAGTTGCTCGAGCCTCTCCCTGATCTCGAGCGGCGAGGGTGGCAAGGACACGAAACGCGCCAGCGCCGCGCGGGAATAGGCGTAGATGCCGATATGGTGGAAGAGCGGCCCCTCGCCGTAAGGGGCCGTGGCCCGGGTGAAATACAGCGCGCGCAAGGTGGAGCCCCCGGCAAGCGGGGTTCCCACGACCTTCACCACATTCGGATCGGTGCGCTC
>DASYIU010000357.1:0-11524 GCA_035997285.1 Methyloceanibacter sp.
AGCGCCAAGCCACCACGCCCTGATAGAAGCTACGCTTCGAAATAGATTGCCGGCCCGGCAATGACGGGAATCGACGCTGCGGCAAGCCTGTGCCAAGATGGCACTCGGGGACGAAGTGGGGGCATGGCATGGGACTACCCATCCGCATCTTGATTGCTTTTCTTGCGCTGGCGATCTCTGCCGGCACGGCGTCGGCGCGCAACGGGACGACGACCACAGATCTCGCCTTGCGAGCGGCGCCGAGCAGCAACACCGAGCTCCTGCTCACCATGCCGGCCGGCGCGAGCGTCGAGGTGGGAGCCTGCTCGGGCAGTTGGTGCAGGGTCGTGTGGAACAGCTATTCCGGCTATGCGAGCAAGAGCGGACTTTCGATCAGCGCGGCTGCCCCCCGGGCGGTGCGCAGCGGGGCCTATGCACGACAGGCGGAAGTCTTACCGGTCTATCCGCGCTATCCCTACCGCTCAGGCTACTACCCCAAGGCCGACTGGTATTATCAGCTGCCGCCTTATTTCGCGATCGAGCCCTCCTTCTATCGCCGGCACTATTTCATGATGGCGCAGGAGCGGAATCGTTATCGCTACGTGCCGCATATTTTCCGCGGCCATAACGCCGACTACGCCATCGACTACGGTAGCGACACCGGTACCAACTACGATGTCAGCCCGGCCATGACGAACGAGGACAAATCCAAGCCTTAAGCTTCAGGGCTTCCCAAAGACGCGTGCGAAGATCGTGTCCACGTGCTTGGTGTGATAGCCGAGATCGAACTGAGCGCGGATCTCCTCGGCCGAGAGCGCCTTGGTGACGTCCTTGTCGGCAAGGAGCGCCTCGAGAAAATCGGCGCCCTGCTCCCAGACCTTCATGGCGTTGCGCTGCACGATCCGGTAGGCCTCCTCGCGCGGCACGCCGGCCGCGGTCAGCGCCAGCAGCACGCGCTGAGAATGGATGAGCCCGCCCAGCCGGTCGAGATTGGCGCGCATGCGCTCCGGGTAGATCAGGAGGTTCTTGACGATCCCGGTCAGCCGATGAAGCGCGAAATCGAGCGCGATGGTGGCGTCGGGCCCAATCACCCGCTCGACCGATGAGTGGGAGATGTCGCGCTCGTGCCACAGCGCCACGTCCTCGAGCGCCGGCGCCGCATAGCCACGCACCACGCGGGCAAGACCGGTGAGATTTTCCGACAGCACCGGGTTCCGCTTATGCGGCATGGCGGAGGAGCCCTTCTGGCCCTCGCTGAAATATTCCTCGGCCTCGAGCACCTCGGTCCGCTGCAAATGCCTGATCTCGGTGGCGAGCCGCTCGACCGAGCTTGCCACCACGGCGAGCGTGACGAAATAGGCCGCGTGCCGGTCGCGCGGCACCACTTGCGTCGAGATCGGCTCGGGCCGCAGGCCCAGCTTCTTCGCCACATAGGCCTCAACCCGCGGATCGACATGGGCGAAGGTGCCGACCGCGCCTGAGATGGCGCAAGTTCCGACCTCCTCGCGGGCGCGCACCATCCGCTCCCGGGCGCGGGCGAACTCGGCGTAGGCGACGGCGAGCTTGAGACCGAAGGTGGTGGGCTCGGCGTGGACGCCGTGGCTCCGCCCCACGGTCAGCGTGTCCTTATGCTCGAAAGCGCGGGCTTTCAGCGCGGCAAGCAGTGCATCGATATCGGCGATGAGGAGGTCCGCCGCCTCGACCAGCTGGACGTTGAAGCAGGTGTCGAGCACGTCGGAGGAGGTGAGCCCCGAATGCAGGAAGCGCGCTTCCGGTCCGACATGCTCGGCCACCGAGGTGAGGAAGGCGATGACGTCGTGCTTCAC
Organism: Methyloceanibacter sp.; assembly: GCA_035997285.1. GTDB lineage: Bacteria > Pseudomonadota > Alphaproteobacteria > Rhizobiales > Methyloligellaceae > Methyloceanibacter. The sequence continues at coordinate 1,806 of DASYIU010000357.1, forward strand.
CTCCCGCTCTATTGTCTCGATGCGGGCCACGTCGAAGCCGCCGCGCTTCCTCACCGCTTCGGCCGCGTGCTTGGGGATGAGCCCGAGCTCGGCCATGGCCTCGGCGGCACAGGTCTCGATCTTGAGCCAGATGCGGAACCTGGTCTCGGGCTCCCAGATGCGAGCCATCTCGGGGCGGCTATAGCGGGGGATCATGCGAGCAGTTGAGCCTTTCCCCGGGGAAGATGCGGGCAGGCGCTAACCTGTAGCAGAGCGCGGGGTCGCGCTCAAATCGCCGGACCCCGATTAGATCTCGACGGCCTTGGGCTCGCGCGGACCGAACAGCGCAACGTAGATCGAAGCCGCCAGTATCAGGGCGGCATAAGCCGGCCGCGGCGGCACCAGCATGAAAAGCACGAAGGAGACGAGGTCGCTTTGTGAGGCCCAGTAAAGGCCTGACAGGGACCAGTCCTGCTGGTTTGGATAGCTGATGTGGCTGTAGATCACCCTGAGCAGTCCGCCGAAGCTGCAGAACGCCACCACGAAGATGAACAGCGCGAACATGACGCGGACGACGAAGCCGCGCTTGGCGGCAAAGCCCTGCACCCACCAGGTGGCAAGCGCGGAGAGTGCGCCGGCAAAGCCCACGATGCGCAGGCTCTGCTGGGCCTGGGCGTTCATGACGCTGTTCATGTAGTCGCCGATGAGCAGCGCCCACATGGAGATGCCAATCACCAGCGCAAAAAGAATGGCCAGCACAAAGCCGGCCACCTTGGCCATCGTCACTTTTTCCATTGCCGCATCCCGCCCGTCGCGATCCCTGCTCGACCTCGACTATGCAGGGGAAATTGCCCGGCGGCAATCGTCGCGGCAGGGAGGGCCGCTTGCCGGGGCCGTGCATTTATGGTCCGATCCCCGACCAAGCGAAGCGGGAAGGAGGCGCCAGGCCATGGCATTCGACGACCTTGAGGCGGAACTTTCCCTCCTCATCAACCAGATGGGCAACCCGCCCGGGGATCCCCACGAGTTCTACCTCCGCATCATGGAGAAGCTGAACGAGTACAAGGCGCTCGGGCTCCCGCTCCCCGACGACCTGGTTCATGTCGAGAAAGAGCTTGGGAAATATTTCGCGGCCGAGGAGCGGCGCGCCAAGAAGCGCTAGAGGCTGTTTTCGCGGTGGTTTCGGTGGGCGCCCCGTCAAGCTGGGCCCCCTTTTGCTCAGCCCGCGGGTTTGGCCGCCTCCTCGCCGATCTCCTCGTAGGTCCCGTTAGACCAGCGATAGACCGCATAAGGCGGCAGATTGGGATCGCCCTTCTCGTTGAACTTGAACTTGCCGATCACCGTGTCGAACTCGGTGTCGTTGAGGGCCTTCACCACCTCGGCGGATTCTGTCGACTTCGCCTTCTCCGCCGCCTGCTTCCAGGCTTGGATCGCGGCATAGGTGTAGAGGACGTAGCCCTCGGGCTCGATGCCCTTGTCCTTGAAGCGCTTGACCACCTCGGCGGCGGCCGGGTTCTTGCGCGGGTCGGGCGAGAAGGTCATCAGCGTGCCCTCGCCGGCAGGGCCGGTGATCGACCAGTATTCCTGGGTGATGAGCGCATCGCCGCCCATGAGGATGGTGGCCATGCCCTGGTCGCGCATCTGGCGCACGATCAGCCCGGCCTCGGTATGGTAGCCGCCGAGGTACAGCACATCGACATTGGCCTGCTTGAGCTTGGAGACGAGCGCCGAATAGTCCTTCTCGCCGGCGGTGTAGGACTCGGTCAGGACCTCCTGCTTGCCGGCCGCGCTCATCGCCTTCTTGGTCTCCTCGGCGAGCCCTTTGCCGTAAGCCGTCTTGTCGTCGATGATGGCGATGTTCTTGTCGGCGAAATGGCTCGCCAGATATTTGCCGGCGACGCCGCCCTGCTGATCGTCGCGGCCGCACACGCGATAGATGTTGGGGGCGGCGCGGTCGTCGGTGAAGGCGGGATTGGTCGAGGCGGGGGAGATCTGCACCATGTTCGACTCGGCGTAGACCTTTGACGCCGGGATCGAGGAGCCGGAGCAATAATGGCCGGCGACGAGGGCCACATTGTTGCCGGTCATCTGGTTGGCGACCGCGACCGCCTGCTTCGGGTCGCAGGCATCATCGCCGATATCGAGGTCGAGCTTCTTGCCGAGCACGCCACCCGCGGCGTTGATGTCCTCGACGGCCATCTCGCCGCCGTTCTTCATCTGCGCCCCGAATGAGGCGTATTGACCCGTGACCGGGCCGACGACGGCGATCGGCGTCGTCTTGTCGTCATCGCCACCGCCGCAGCCCGCGACAAAAACGGCCGCAGTCAGGGCTGCGATCAGCCCGGTAAAACGCTTCATTGCTGCCTCCTGTGAAAGTCTTGTGCCAGTTTATATCATTTGGTGGGGTCGGGAGCGCCAGCTTCGCTTTACGCTCCCCGGTCCCGCCAGGTAAGCGGGCTCGTGCGCTCGTAGAGCCAGCCATATTGCGTGACCATTTGCGTCGTGCGCATGAAGCGGAAGCCGAGGCTCGCCGCGGCAAGCAGCAAAATATAGACGACGAGATAATAGTAGAGAGACAAGAGCTCGCCGTCGAATAGCGCGTAGTGGAAGAAGCGCACGGCGGCCGCGAGCAGCACCATGTAGAAAAAGATGCGGCCGAACGGCTTCCACGAGCGGGCGAGCCCGCGGCCGCCAAGAAAGGCCGCCCCGCCGCCCAGTATCACGGTCAGCCCGAGGAACACGCGAAATCCGTCGTCGGAAAGCCAGGTCAAGGGCGCGCTCCTTTCTGGCCGGCGCTCTGCGCGCCTCCTTCCAGATAGGCCGCCTGCACCTCGGGGCTGCCGAGGAGCTCGGCCCCTGAGCCGCTCATGGTGATCCTGCCATTGACCATGACATAGCCGCGATGGGCGAGCCGGAGCGCATGATAGGCGCTCTGCTCGACGAGGAACACGGTCAGGCCAAAGTCGGCATTGAGCGCACGGATCGCCGCAAAGATCTGCTTCACGATCAGCGGCGCCAAGCCCAGCGACGGCTCGTCAAGCAACAGGAGCTTGGGCCGGCCCATCAGCGCGCGGGCAATGGCGAGCATCTGTTGCTCGCCGCCTGACAGCGTGCCGCCGCGCTGATGCCGGCGCGCCTTGAGCAGGGGAAAGAGCGTGTACACATGCTCAAGGTCCATGGCGAAATAGGCCGGATCGTCGGCGATGATTGCTCCCATCTGTAGATTTTCCAGCACCGTCATGCGCGAGAAGATGCGGCGGCCTTCCGGCGACTGCACGATGCCGAGGCGAGCGATCTTGTGGGTGGGAAGCTGGGTGACGTCCTCGCCGTCGAACAGGATGTGACCTTCGTTCGCCCGCGGACGCCCGAAGATCGTCATCATCAAGGTTGTCTTGCCGGCGCCGTTGCCGCCGATCAGGGCCACGATCTCTCCGGGACGAATGTCGAGGCTGACGCCATGCAGGATCGGCAGCACGCCGTAGCAGCAGGTGACCTTTTTGATCTCGAGCAGTTTCTCGCTCATAGGCGCACCTCGCGCTCGACCAGCGGGAGCTCTTCATCGGGGACGCCGAGATAGGCAGCGATCACCACCGGGTTGCCGCGCACCGCATCGGCCGACCCATCGGCGATCTTCTTGCCGTAGTCGAGCACCACGACGTGGTCTGAGATGCGCATCACCACGCTCATGTCGTGCTCGATGAGAAGGAGCGCGATGCCTTCCTGCGCGCGGATTGAATAGAGCAGCTCGTTGAGCGCGTCGGTCTCCCGCGCGTTCAAGCCCGCGGCCGGCTCATCGAGGCAAAGGAGCAAAGGCCGCGTGCACATCGCACGCGCGATCTCGAGCCGCCGCTGATCGCCGTAGGGAAGCTCGCCCGCCGTCTCGTCGGCGCGCCGCGTGAGGCCGACCCGCTCCAGCCAATGGCGCGCATGATCGACCGCCTGTCGCTCTGCCTTGCCGAAGCCGCTCAGGCCGAGGATGGCGCCGATGGTTAGCCCCGAAGCGCGCATCAGCACATTGTGCTGCGCCACCATCAAATTCTCGAGCACGGTCATACCGGAAAACAGCCGGATGTTCTGGAAGGTGCGGGCGACGCGGGCGCGGGCGTTGATGTCGTGGTCGTCGAGCCGTTCGAGGTTGAAGCTTTGCCCATCCGGATGGTCGAGCTTCATCATCCCTTCGGTCGGCTTGTAGAACCCGGTGATGCAGTTGAACACGGTAGTCTTACCGGCGCCGTTCGGTCCGATCAGCGCGGTGATGTCGCGCCGCCCCACCTCGAACGACGCATCGTCGACGGCGGTCAGCCCACCGAAGCGCATGGTAAGGTGCTCGACCTTGAGCAACGGATCGCTCTGCCACGGGCTCATGCCCGGCCTTCTTTGGCGAGATCGGTAGGCCTGGGGCGCCCCTCATCGAGCACGATGGAGGGCGTGCGCGAGGAGATGATCCCCCGCGGGCGCCACACCATGATTGCGACCATGGCGATGCCGAACAGAAGCATGCGGTAGAGCGCGGGATCGAACCCCTCGCCGAAAATGCTCTGCAGCCCTTGCGTATGGCGGAGGGCCTCGAAGCCGCCGACCATGACGATGGCGGCGATGGCGACGCCGAGCTGGCTCCCCATGCCGCCCAGGACCACGATGGCGAGGATGATGGCGGATTCGATGAAGGTGAAGCTCTCGGGGCTGATGAAGCCTTGGCGGGTGGCGAAGAAGCTTCCCGCCAGCCCCCCGAATAGCGCGCCGGTGGCAAAGGCGGTGAGCTTGGTGATGGTGGTGTTGATGCCGAGCGAGCGGCAGGCGATCTCGTCCTCGCGCATGGCTTCCCAGGCGCGCCCGATGGGCAGTCGCCGCAATCTGAGGGTGACGAGATTGGTAATGAGGGCGAGCCCGAGGATCACGTAATAGAGGAAGATGATGCCGTGCAACGGGTCGTAGCGGAGATCGAAAAAGGAGTTGAAGGTCAGGCCCCCCTTGGCCGAGAAGGGGAGGCCGAAAAAGGTGGGCTTGGGGATATCGGAGATGCCGTTCGGCCCGTTGGTCACCTCGGTCCAGTTGAGGAGAACGATGCGCACGATCTCGCCGAAGGCCAGCGTCACGATGGCGAGATAGTCGCCGCGCAGCCGGAGCACAGGGAAGCCGAGAACGACGCCCCACAGCGCGGCAGCGGCGCCGGCGATCGGCAGGCACATCCAGAACGACCACCCCAAGGTGGTGGCGAGCAGCGCGAAGGTATAGGCACCGACCGCATAGAAGGCGACATAACCGAGATCGAGCAGGCCCGCGAGCCCGACCACGATGTTGAGCCCCCAGCCGAGCATCACGTAGGTCAGGACCAGGATCGACAGGTCGAACAGGTAGCGGAGCGGGAGCCCGAGGTGAAAAGCCTTCTCCAGGAGGTAGGAGCAGATGGGGAAGAGGACGGCGAAGCCGATACCGCCAATGGTGAAGATGCGCGCGTAGGGAAGATCGGGGTAGCAATAGACGATCGCCCGCCGCACCAGGCCCACGCCGACAAAGGCGAGCACGCAGGCCGAGATAAGCTGATAGGCCGGAGCACCGACGATGCTACCGACGATGAGCACGAGTGCCGAGACGAACGCGACGATGCCGAGCACGATGATGTCGCGGCGATCGAACCGATCGCGGGTGAAGAGCTTGGCGAAGGGCCGGGTGATGGGATAGTTGGCCTGCCAGACGAAAAGATTGAGCAAGAGGCGGCCGAACACCACGATGCCGACGGCGACGGCCAGCACGCCGGGACGGGGCTGAAGCGTGAGCCCGGTCACCTTGTCGACGGTCCTGACCCCAAGCAGCAGGCAGAACAGCGCGAATGCGATATAGCCGGCGATGATGGCGTCGGCGATCGCCGACTGGAGCCGCCCGCCGAACGATTTGCCGGGCTCCACCAAGGCGCTCAAACCTTCTCCACTTCGGGACGGCCGAGTAGGCCGGTGGGGAAGAAGATGAGCACGATCGCGAGCATCGAGAAGGCTGCTACATCTTTGTATTCAATAGTGAAATAGGCGGACCAGAAAGTCTCGATCAAGCCGATGACAAGCCCACCGAGCATGGCGCCCGGAAGCGAGCCGATGCCGCCGAACACCGCCGCGGTGAAGGCTTTGATGCCGGCGACGAAGCCGATGTAGAAGTCGATCACCCCGTAATAGAGGAGGTAAAGGAGCCCCGCCACGGCGGCCAGCGAGGCGCCCAGCACGAAGGTGAGCGAGATGGTGCGGTCGACATTGACGCCCGAGAGCGCCGCCATCAGCCGGTCCTGCTCGCAGGCGCGCTGCGCCCGGCCGAGCGCGGTGCGGGTGATGATCAGCCAGAACACCGACATGAGGACGAGCGTCGTGACCACGACGAGGATCTGGATGTTGGAGAGATTGACGGAGAAGCCGTCCTGCTCGAAGAGCACGTAGCCTCCGGTGACCACGGGCTGCAGCGGCTTCACCCGCGCCCCTTGCGCCACCTGGATGAAATTCTGCAGCACGATCGACATGCCGATGGCGGTGATGAGCGGCGCCAGCCGGAACGATTCGCGCAACGGCCGGTAGGCGATGCGCTCGACCGTCCAGCCCCACACCGCGGTGAGCAGCATGGCGATGAGGAGCACGATGAGGAGGGCGAGCGGGATCATGGTCACCCCGAGACTCATCAGTGCGAGAAAGACGATGAGGGCGATGAAGGCGCCCACCATGAAGATGTCGCCATGAGCGAAATTGATCATGCCGATGATGCCATAGACCATGGTGTAGCCAATGGCGATCAGGCCGTAGATTGAGCCGAGCGCGATCCCGTTGATGAGCTGCTGAACGAAATAGGCCATGGATGGCGCCTGCCTCGCCTTACCCCCTGAATGGGCTTGCAGAGCTTATGCGCGGGGCGCGCGGGCGCTCGCTTATGGCCCCTTCTTAGCAAGAAGGGCTGGCCGCGTACAACGCTGCACGCGCCTTACGCACGCTCAAAATCAGAGCAGCAAATGCGAGCCGTCGCAAAACGGGGGACCGCCCGTGTCCTTGCAGCCGCACAGCAGCGCTGTTTCGGTGCGCTCGGCGGTGAACGCCAGGGGCTCGATTCCCGTGCCTTCATGCGATCCGTCGCAAAAGGGCTGCCTTTTGCTCCGCCCGCAGCGGCACCAGGCATAGCGTTTGCCGGCCTCGAGTTCGACCTGATAGGGGCTGAGCTGCGGTCGCTCTGGCTCTGACATGGTTCCTTATACCCTGCGGCCTGTGGCCGTTCGTTGCCGCTCCTGCTTAGCCAATTCGCCTGAAGGGCACAAGAAAGTGAAGTGTCGGGAGGCCATCCGCCCGCGCAAGTACCTGAACTGCCGTCCTATGGGTCACGGCGCTGCGTCGCGTTAATCCCCTTGGAATCTGTTGGCCGCAAGATGACTATCCGCCGATTCGTAACCTGCAATCCTCACGCCCGCAGAACGCACGAAAGAGCTTGAGTCGATGACCCATCCGGACCATAGAGGGCGAAAAGCCGGACCGGTGCCCGTTGCATTGGCGGAAAAACATGCCCGCATGGGGCTTTCCGGTCGGGGACGGGTCAGGCCCAAGGCGAGTTTAGAGGCCGCCCATGGCTGAGTTCATTTTCGCGCTTCTATCCCTTCTCGCCCTGTTTGCTTTGGCCATGAAGCGCGCCCCGCTCAGGCTCTGGGCGCTTGCCGCCGCAATCCTCACCTTGTGCGCCGAGATAGGGCTCGTGCACGGCCATCTGCATCGGCCCGTCCTCACGCTCTGGGCGCTTCTCGGCTGGCTCATTGCCGGGGCCCTGTTCGCTCTCTCCTACAAGGATCTGCGGCGGAAATATGTGACGCTGCCGGCCTATCGCACGCTGAAGGGAGCGATGCCGACCATCTCCGAGACCGAGCGCGAGGCCCTGCAAGCCGGCACTGTCGGCTGGGACGCCGAGCTGTTCGGAGGAACGCCGGACTGGGCCAAGCTCCGCCGCGTCGCCCCCATCACGCTCACCGCCGAGGAGCGCGCTTTTCTCGACGGGCCGACGGCCGAGCTTTGCAAGCGGCTCAGCGACTGGCGCATCCGTCATGAGCTGCATGACGTCCCCGACGATATCTGGCGCTTCGTCTGCGACAACGGCTTTCTCGGCATGCTCATCTCCAAGCAGCATGGCGGCTTGGGCTTCTCCGCCCAGGCGCAGTCGCTCATTCTCGGCAAGATCTCCTCGCGCAGCGCTGACGGCGTCACGATCGTCATGGTGCCAAACTCGCTCGGCCCCGGCGAGCTGATCGAGAAATACGGCACGGATGCCCAGAAGGAGCATTTCCTGCCGCGTCTTGCGCGTGGGCAGGAGATCCCCTGCTTTGCGTTGACCGGTCCCTTCTCTGGCTCTGACGCCGCCTCGATGCGCGACATCGGCATCGTCACGCGCGGGCTCCACGAGGGCAAGGAGACGCTTGGCCTCAAGCTCACCTGGGACAAGCGCTACATCACGCTCGCGCCCAAGGCCACACTGCTTGGGCTTGCTTTCCGCCTGTTCGATCCAGAGAACCTTCTAGGGCGCGGAGAGGACGTAGGCATCACCTTGGCGCTCGTGCCCACCAACCATCCGGGCGTCGAGATCGGCAGGCGCCATCTTCCGGCCGGAGCTTCCTTCCCCAACGGCCCGACACGCGGCCGTGACGTCTTCATTCCCATCGACTGGATCATCGGTGGCGCCGAGCGGGCGGGGCAGGGCTGGCGCATGCTGATGAGCTGTCTTGCCGCGGGCCGCTCCATCTCGCTGCCGGCGACGAGCGCTGCCGCCGCCAAGTCGATGCTCCGCACCAGCACGGCCTATGCCCGCATCAGGAAACAGTTCAATCTGCCGATCGGCTTCATGGAAGGCGTAGAGGAGCCGCTGGCCCGCATGGTCGAGGCGGCCTACGAGCTCGAGGCGGCCCGCGCGGTGACCGCCTCCATGGTGTCGGCCGGCGAGAAGCCCGCCGTCATCTCGGCGCTCCTCAAATATGTTTCGACGGAGCGCATGCGGCAAAGCGTCAACGATGCGCTCGATATCCATGGCGGCAGGGGCATCTGCGACGGGCCAAGCAACTACATCCAGGGCGCCTATCAAATGGTGCCGGTCGGCATCACCGTCGAAGGCGCCAATATCCTGACCCGCACGCTGATCACCTTCGCCCAGGGGGCGCTGCGCAGCCACCCTTATCTCTTCACCGAGATCGAGGCGCTGCAGAACGAGGATCGCGAGCGAGGGTTCGAAATCTTCGCCGAGACCTTCGACCAGCACGTGGCCTTCACCGTCTCCAACGCCGCGGGCGCGCTCTTTCACAATCTGACCATCGGTGTCTTTGCCTCATCGCCCCCCAATGCCGGACCGACGCGCCGTTGGTGGCGGCAGCTTGCGCGCGCCTCGCGCTCCTTCGCGCTCGTGGCCGACATGACCGTGGCGCTGCTCGGCGGCGCGCTCAAGGTCAGGCAGAAGATCACCGGGCGCATGGCCGACGCGCTGGCAGAGCTTTATCTCCTGTCGGCGGTTCTCAAGCGCTTTGATGATGACGGGCGTCCGGCCGCAGACCTCAAGCTCGTCGACTATTGCGCGCGGAACTGCCTCCATCGCTTCGACCAGGCCTTGCTCGGCACGCTTCGCAACTTCCCGGTGACCGCGGCGGGCTGGCTGATGCTTCCGCTCGTGGTTCCCTTTGGCGTGAGGCGCCCCGCGAGCGACAAAGCGGGCAAGGAGATCGTGCGTGCGGTGCTTCAGCCGGGCGCCTT
>DASYIU010000358.1:0-4868 GCA_035997285.1 Methyloceanibacter sp.
CTGGATGCCACCGGAAAACGTCATCCGAATCGGCACGGGGTCTCATCCCACGTCGAGTAGCTATTCCACGTCGAGTATCTCTTCTATGACTTCCGACCGCGACGAGGCGATCGGCGACTTCGAATGGCGCGGCGTGACTAAGTCGCCATCGGACAAGCCATAGCTCCGCTTTCCGCTACCTCTCCCTCCCGCATTGCTGAGGGGCGCGGCTCCAGCGAAGATAGGCACTCTCGCGCGCGGGCCCGCTGCGCTGCGGCTTCGATTCCAGCGTTGTGCGTTTTACATTTCGCGGATAAGCCATTGATCCGCTTAGTGAGGATATAGGCTGCATTTTACAGCTAAGTGCCTGATGGCGTTGAGCCATCCGGTACCCGATAGCAAGCGACGAATTGCAAACGATCGCTGTCGAGAAGGTTGCTTGATGGGCGTTCTGGTCACGGGTGGGGCTGGCTTTATCGGGAGCCACATGGCGCTCGAGCTTCTCGGCGCTGGCGAGGACGTTATCGTTCTCGACAATTTGTTGACCGGGTATAGCTGGGCCGTGCCCGAAGAGGCGAGGTTCGTTGAGGGCGATATCGGCGACCATAACCTTGTGCGCGGGCTCTTGCTGCGCAATCCAATAGACGCCATCATCCATTTCGCCGGCTCCATCGTGGTGCCCGAGTCGGTCGCCGATCCGCTCGGCTACTATCTCAACAACACCTGCAAGTCGCGCACGCTGATCGCTGTTGCGGTCGAGACCAAGGTCCCGCATTTCATCTTCTCGTCGACCGCCGCCGTCTACGGCATGCCGGAGGTGAACCCCGTCACCGAAAAGGCCCGGCTCGAGCCGATCTCGCCTTACGGCAGCTCCAAGCTGATGACCGAGACCATGCTGCGCGACACGGCGATCGCGCATCCATTGCGCTATGTGGCCTTGCGCTATTTCAATGTCGCCGGAGCCGATCCTTTAGGGAGAAGCGGCCAATCGACCCCGCACGCGACCCACCTCATCAAGGTCGCGGTGCAGGCTGCGCTCGGCCAGAGGCCCTATCTCGAAGTGTTCGGCACCGACTATCCGACGCCCGACGGCACCTGCATCCGCGACTATATCCATGTCAGCGACTTGACCCGCGCCCATCTCGACGCGCTGCGCTATCTCAGGGCGGGCGGAGAGAGCGAGGTGCTGAATTGCGGCTATGGCCGGGGCTTCTCCGTGCTCGACGTGATCGGCTCGGTCAAGCGGGCTGCCAATTCCGATTTCGCCGTGCATACGGGCCCGCGCCGGGCGGGCGATCCAGCGGCCCTCGTGGCCGGTGCCGGGCGCATCCGCGAGGTTCTCGGCTGGGAGCCCCGCCGCGACGACCTCGACACCATCGTCGGGGATGCGCTTTCCTGGGAGAAGCGCCTGACCGAAGTCCGCGCCCCCTCGTAAGTTCGCGCCATTTTGCCTTTGCGCCGCCTTAAAGCACTCCCCAAGATCAGGTCCCCAGGCGCTGAATCGCCTGGATCGCTTTGAGGTGTGGCTCATGCTTTCGCCAAGACGCGCGCTTCGGCACATCGGTCTTGCCTTTGTCGTTGCCACCGTCTTCACGCTTTCCGTGCTTCTGCCCGGGCACGGGCAAGCGGCAGTTGACGAGGTGGCGGCCTATAAGCAAGCGGTCGAGAAGCGCTTCGCCGCATGGCTTGTCGCCCTTTGGCCCGACGCAGAGGCCGCAGGTATCAAGCGCGCCACCTTCGACGCCAACCTCAAAGGGCTGAAGCTCGATTGGTCCTTGCCCCATCTCGTCTTCCCGAACCCAGCAGACCCCGATGGACCGCCATTGCCCAAGGCGCTCGCCGACCAGATGAAGCCAAGCCGCCAGCCGGAGTTCGAGCCCCCGGCCGGCTACTTCAAAGAGGCGGCTCTCAGCAGCCTGGCGGCGACGGGCCGCAGCAAGATGAGCCAGTTCGGTCCTGATCTCGGAGCCATCCAGAAGCAATATGGAGTCCCGGCGAGCATCATCGTCGCCATCTGGGGCCGGGAGACGGGCTTCGGCAGCGTCGACATGCCCTTCGACGCGCTTTCGGCCATCGCCACGCAAGGCTTCATGGGGCTCAGGCCCGAGGAGTTCAGGAAACAGCTCATCGTGGCGCTGAAGATTCTGCAAGATGGGCATGCGACGCGCGCGACGATGCGAAGCTCCTGGGCGGGCGCCATGGGCTATACCCAGTTCCTCCCTTCCGATTTCGACAACTACGCCGTCGATTTCGACGGGGACGGCAAGCGCGATATCTGGAGCACGATCCCCGACGCGCTCGCCTCGACCGGCAACTCGCTGCACAGCCAAGGCTGGGATGGAGCCCAGACCTGGTTCTACGAGGTCAAGCTGCCGGAGAAGTTCGATTGCACCCAGCAGGGGCCAGACCTCGCACGTCCGATCGCCGAATGGGTCAAGCTCGGCGTGGCGCGGGTGAAGGATCGCCCGTTCCCCGAGGAGAAGCTTGGGGACTCCGTCTTTCTCGTCCTGCCTGCGGGGCTCAAGGGGCCGGCCTTCCTCGCCACCAGCAACTTCTCGGTGCTGAAGCTCTATAACAACTCCGACGTCTACGCGATTTTCGTGGGCCATGTGGCAGACATGATCGCCGCCAATGCTCCTGCCGCGTTCGTGGGCACCTGGCAGCCGGTCGAGCGCTTGGCCCGCGACCGCATCCAGCGCTTCCAGGAGGTACTGGTGGCGCAGGGCAATGACGTGGGCAAGGTGGACGGGCTCGCCGGCTTCAAGACCAGGAGGACGATCGGCCTCGAAGAGCAGAAGCTCGGCCTGCCGCTCAGCTGCTATCCGAGCCAAGCCCTGGTCGACACCGTGCTCAAAGAAGCGAGCGCTGCGGCTCAATAGCCTCGAGGGGCGAGCCGAAAGGTCGCTGTTACGTGCCTAGGTTTAGCCCTCGGGGCTTGCTAGATTTCGCCCATGCGAATCGCTCAAAATCCTAAGTCCTCGATCCTTGGCGCTAGCTTGGCTGCCTTGATCGTCTTGGCGCTTCCAGCAGTTGCTGCCGCCGCCGACGACAACAAGAGCCAAGCCTGTGTGGAGAGCCTATGGCCCGCTGCCAAGGGCGCCGGCGTCACGCGCGCCACCTTCGATCGCGCCTTCCAAGGGTTCACCAACGATCCGGAGGTGGTCGAGGCTGCCAACTTCCAGCCCGAATATGTGAAGCCGATCGGCGAATACATGGATCGGGTCGTCTCCGACAAGCGAATCGAGGCCGGAAAGCAGAAGCTAATCGACTATCAGGCGCTGCTCGGCTCGCTCGAGACCCGCTACGGCGTCGACCGGCATATCATCGTCGCCATCTGGGGGGTGGAGTCGAACTACGGCACGCAGCCCGGCGACAAGAACGTGATCCGCTCGCTCGGCACGCTCTATTGCACCGGCACCAAGGCCAAGTTCGCCAAGCCCCAGATCGTCACGGCGCTGAAGATCCTGCAGCACGGCGACGTCGCGCTGGAGGCAATGAACGGGTCATGGGCCGGCGCCATGGGCCATACCCAATTCATTCCCACCACCTACACGTCCTTTGCCGTCGATCAGGACGGCGACGGCAAGCGCGACATTTGGGGCAACATACCCGACGCGCTCGCCTCGACGGCGAGCTACCTCAAGGTCTCCGGCTGGCGCGCTGGCGAGAGCTGGGGCTATGAGGTCGCGCTGCCCAAAGGCCTCGATCCCAAGAAGGTCAGCGAGAGCACGGTAAAGCCGGTCGGCGAATGGCAGAAGCTCGGCATCGTGCGAGTGAACGGCGAGGCCTTTCCGCGTGCGAGCGATAAAGCGAGCCTGTTCGCTCCGGCGGGTGCCGCCGGACCCTCCTTTCTCGTGCTCACTAATTTCCGCGCAATCCTCCACTACAATACCGCCAAGTCCTACGCCCTTGCCGTTGGGCATCTCGCCGACCGGCTGAGAGGCGGAGGCCTGCTGGTGCATCCCTGGCCGACCGACGAGAACCACCTGGCGCTTGATCAGCGCATCGAGTTGCAGCAGCTCCTCCTCGCGCGCGGACTGTTGACCGGCGATCCTGACGGCGTCATCGGACCGGCGACGCTCGAAGCCGTGAAGGCTTATCAGCGCACCAAGGGGATGCCGGTGGACGGCTTCCCAAGTCTCACGATCCTTAAGCTGTTGCGGAGTGAGGGGTAGGAAGGAGTCTTGGCCTTTTGGCCGGAAGCGACTAGTACTGTCCCCACACCGGGACGAATTTGAGGGGGACCCAGCCAGGGGTCCGGAAGATCATGTCTCGTAATGTGTCTTACCTTCGCTCGAGCTCAGCCGCGCCGGGTCTCTTTGCCAGACTGCCGGCGGCGACCGCTGCGCTTCTCGCTCTCCTCGCGTGGTGCTTGGCGCCTTTGCCGGCTTTGGCGCAGCAGGGCAGTCCGCCGGTCCAGCGCAGCTACATCAATCCTTTCCCCACCGGCGACCGCTACCGCATCGTCGTGCTCGGCGATTCCCTCGGCGATGGATTGTGGTCGGGGCTTTATCGCGCCTTCCAGGAGGATACCAACCTCGAATTCATCCAGCGGTCCAAGGCGTCGACCGGCTTCGTGCGCACCGATTCTAACGACTCTAACGAAGATCTCGCCAAGATCCTCAAGGAGGAGAGCTATCCGATTGCCGTTGTCATGATCGGCGCCAACGACGATCAGGCGATCCGCAGCGGCAAGGATTGGCTGAAGGTCGGCAGCGAAGGCTGGCGCGAGGTCTATGGCCAGCGAGTGGAGGCTTTCATCAAGAAGCTCCGCGCCGCCAACATTGCCGTCTACTGGGTGGGTTTGCCTATCATGCGCAGCCCCGACCAAAGCACTGACGCCGAAATGTTGAACGAGGTGTTCCGCGAAAAGGCCTTCATCAACGGCG
>DASYIU010000359.1:0-3700 GCA_035997285.1 Methyloceanibacter sp.
ATCGGTGGGGTCGGCCTCATCGACGATTTCACCAAGTCGGCGACGCTCGCCTTCAAGGCCGTCGACGAGGCCATTTTGCTCCTCGGCGAGGCCAATGGCTGGCTCGGACAGTCACTCTACCTGCGCGAAATCTGCGAGCGCCAAAACGGCGCGCCGCCGCCCGTCGACCTTGCGGCCGAGCGCGTGACCGGGGATCTCGTCCGCGCGTTGATCGCCGAAGGCATCGCAACCGCTGTCCATGATGTCTCGGACGGCGGGCTCCTGGTCGCGCTCGCCGAAATGGCGATGGCGTCAGGCATCGGGGCCGAGCTCGATCGCGCACCGCTTGCGGCCCACGCCTTCTGGTTCGGCGAAGAGCAAGGACGCTACGTGGTGGCGGTCGACGCCGACGTGGCCGAGAAGGTGATGGCGCGGGCCCGGGCGGTCGGCATCCCGGCGCGGCAGCTCGGCCTCACCGGCGGGGATGCATTGACGCTGCAGGACGAGCGCCCCATTCTGGTCGCAAAACTGCGCGAGCGCTTCGAGGGCTGGCTGCCCGCCTACATGGCCGGTGGCAACCCGTGATTTTTCCTTTTAGATCAACGCATGTTCTGACTAGGTTTCTCCTCGCGTTCTGACTTTTGTCTCGGGTTTGTTTCCCCGAAGACGGTTTCGCCCCCTCCGGCGAGCGTCATCGGCGCTCTGAACGGACGCTGCGTTGACTGGTAGGTAGGTGCGCTGCAGCTCGTGAGATTGGTCGATGCTGTTCGCCATCTTGGCGGCCAGTGCGCCGGGCTCCACATCGCCCGCCAGCGCCTCGACCGCACCGCTGCGCCGCATGTCCATAATCTTGCGGGATTCGGCCGAGCCGAATACCGCCGCGCGAACCTTGGCAAAATCCTTGTTCAGCGTTTCCTTCGTGTAGGCCCCGCCAGACCGGTTGCGCAGCAGCGGGGTGGCCGGCAGCGGCTCTGCGCCGAGGCCCGCCGCTATAGGCGGCAAGCAGGTGCTGCGTGCGCTTGCTCAGCGTCCCCAAGGCCGCAACGCCCGTCTTCGCGCGATCGAGCATGAACGCGGCCCCGCTAGGCGCCATCTGATCGCGCGTGAGGCGCCTGCAGTCGATCGGCGCCAGCTGCGTATCCCAGGCGATGGCAAGCAGGGCGGACATGCCGCGGTATCCGGCGCGCCACGCGCCCTTGACCAAGCGCACGGCTTCGCCCTCCGACCACACGGCGGAACGCGGTGTCGGGGTCTTGCGCCGGATGCCGAGCGAAGGATCGGCGTCGGCGGTGCAGTAGCCCATAGCGCCCGCCACGCGCCACAGCGCCCGCCAAATCTTCATTGCGCGGTGAGCCTCGCGGACGCCCTTGTCCCTGAGTACCAGCGCATACCACTTGTCGAGACGGTCCAGCGTGGCCGCCGCTGGGCGGTGATCGCCGAAGATCGGCATGATGTAGAGGCGTGACATTGCCTCCCATTCCTGCCGGGTCTTCACGGCCTTGCGCTTCCAGGTCTCCGTGCCACGAAAGCGATCGAACGCTTCGCCAAGCGAGGCCTCAGGCCAGCGCGGGGCGACAACTCCGCGCCGGTAAGCGGCCCAGCGCTTATTCCATGTTTCGGCCACTGCCCATGCCTCGGGACCATCGAGCCCACACGGCACGGCCGCAAAGCCGGCGCGCTTCATCGCGGCAGAGGGATTCCAGAATCCGCGGCCACGCTTGATGATGTAGTAGGCGATCTTTATCCGGCCCATGCCCGATCAAGCCTCCGATCAATGTCCGATCCGTCGCTAGCGCCGCTGTGACGCTCCTCCATCCATCGGTCGATGGCCGGCAGGTGAAACATCCCTGTCGTGGGATCGGCAGACGGGAAGCCGCGCTTCAGAAGCTCAGGCAGCTTCGACCGGAAATCTTGGAGGCGAAGGTGCAAGCGGCGCGCAGCCTTTGAGGCGGGCACGTCACGCGGCTCGACCTTATAGCGAATGGATTCCGAGGGGAGGGGCGACATGGAAATATCCCGTACAGGTGGTTGTGTTCTGTACGGGACGCCTCGGCGTGATGCACCGAGTGGTCGGTATGACCTCATCTCCGCGTCGCGTACCTTCTTTGCTACAAGATCGGCTCGCGTCGCGCGGACTACATCCTGTTGCCGAAATGCGCTCGTCGGTCTCGCCATCAATGAATATCTCCGAAATGCCGTCTGTGTTGATATAACTGCCGAGAATCTAACGTAACGAGGGCGGGGCGCTAGGGGGCACCCTGTGAACGTGGGGGACGCTGTGGATGCTGTGGACGGGTCGAGCGCGCCTTTCACGAGGAATGCACGGCCATCTGCTGGAGAGCGGCCGCAGCCTCCCTCTGTGAGGGAAAGCAGCCGTGCGATGCGTTGTCCTCACCGACGGCCTCGTAGCCGCAGACCCCACGGGATAAGATCGCACCTATATATTTCCCCCCCGAGAAGACGCTGGCCAATGGTGTCTCGGTCATGCGAAGCCCATCTTGGGGTAGTGGATCGGGCGATTGAAGTCCTTCGGCTGCTCCACCTCGCGCAAAAGGCTTCTTGCCAGCACCGCTGGATCGTCACCCTTCAGCATGGCTCGGGACGTAATGACCTTATCATCGCTGTCGCGCAGCACCACGAGACCATCCTCGACGGTGTACCACGCCTCGCTAATGGCGCCGGGGTCGCCGTCATCCGTGCCATTACTGATCGTGACCCGCACATAGGTTGGCTGGGAGGGCGCGGAGAGGTTGGCCACGCCACTCCCAGCCGGTTCCTCAGAAGGGGGAGACGGCCCTTCCGAGGAAGCTGGTTGAACTTGCGGAGCTGGCTCCGCCTGGTCTGGGTCGCCCCGTGGGACGCCAGTGACGGCGAAGGTGAACTCGCGGTGCACCTCACGTCCATCATTCGGGCCGGGATACATTGCTATCGCCCTAGCGATGGCTTCCTCTTCGTCCTCGTCGGGGGCCCCGAGCACGACTGTCGTCTTGATCGAGACCATTTCGCCCGAATCGATTTTTGCTTGGCGACGGCGCGCCTTCTCGGTCGCTAGTTGCTCGAGGGCGGCTTCCAGTTTGGCGGGATCATCAGTGTCGTCCATTGAGTAGGACCTTAGGTTTTTCCGGCTGGAGATCGAGCGCCTGCTCCTGTCGGGCTGCGATAGCCCTGGCGCGAAGCATCTCGATCATGCGATCTAGCTCCTCGTCGTCCAATTCCGACACTGCGTTCTGGAACACCCACTCTTTCGGTAAGACCGAAGCCGTGAGCTTGAGATAACCGCCCGGGTTTTCGCGATACAACAATTCAAGAGCAGCCTGGCCCTTGCACATGTTGTTGCCTGCGGGCTCGCACCAATGGGCGAATATGTTATCAAAGACGCGCTGGGCGAGCTTGTTGCGGCTGTTCAAGGGGCGGCCAGTGTGCCCTTTCTCAAATCGTGACATGCTCATCCCTTAGGCTTGAACAGGTGCTTATACACGCCGCACCGACAGCCGGAGCCGCCCTCAGCACGAGCAAGAGCGAGCTGCTCCAAAACGCCACGTGGGACGCCGGGACAGGTCTCCTTTATTTTATCGACATGGATAGTGACGAGGTCGTCGATTGCTTGATGAAGCGAGGCTATCTGTTCCTCGATTGTGGGCTTTTTCTTCGGTGCTGTTTTTTTCTTCATTAGTCGCTCCTAGTCGGTCAGCTCAGTGACACTGAGCGACCCGGTGGCGGC
>DASYIU010000360.1:0-3249 GCA_035997285.1 Methyloceanibacter sp.
CGAATACCATCGGCTACCCTACGTAGCTGATTCGGTATCCCCAATTCAACAGATAGTCGGCGCAAATTCATGCCGAAAAGCGTTCCCGCGCCCGCGTTGCTCGGGACGTTGAGACGTTTTGGGACGTTTTCAGGCCGCTGCGGCCTTCTTGCGGTTGGCTTCAAGCCGTGCGTCGACCAGCGCTACCTGGGCGTCGATCGCCGGATGGCTCAGCCCCTTCTGCTTGGCGATCAGCTGCACCAGCTTGTCGGCACGCTCGATATTGGGGGCGCCATTGTTGAGCGCGCGCGCAGCCGAGGCCGGTCGCGTGAGGCTTTGCGCGGCGGCGGCGTATTTCTCGAAGGGAACCAGATCCTCCGGCTTGGCGCCGAGCTTGACGCATAGATCGAACACGAAATTGTAGACCGAGCGCGATGTTTCGATGTCGCTGTGCACCGCCTCCTGGGCGGTCCGCATGCCGTCCTTGGTCACGCAGCGATAGTTGCCGGCGAGGAGCATCGACCACTTGGCAAGCGGCACGAAGATGGAATCGTGCACCCGCAGCTTGACCGGCAGCTCGGTCTTGCCTTCGGGCGTGTCGTAGCGGACCGCGTCGATCTCCTGCTCAAGCTGGCGCAGCATGGCGGTCGAATTGTCGCTGTCGAATCTCGCGACCTTGAAGTTGGTCGGCAGCGTGACCATCAGCACGTTGACCTTCTCCTCGGGCGGGCGGATCGCCTGCGGGTCGGGGCTGCACAATGTGAGGCATCCGGGATCGAAGCTGTCCCAGACCGTCGGGTCGGTGTAGGCCGCTTTGAGAGCGTCGTAGTCCAGGCCCGGGATACGCTTCACATAGGGGAGCGGCGGCATGTTCATGATCGACATGCAGGGCACGCGCGACTTCGCCACCGCGTCGAGCAATTCGCGCACGCCAGGAGATCGGTATTGCGGCTCCTGCATCGCAAGCCCGATCAGATCGAAGCTTTTCGGGTCTACATCAGCGGGTCCGCATGCAGACACCTTTCCCGGCAGCTTGCGCGAGTCGAGCTCGATCGGGTCCTTACGGCCCTTGACCGGCAGCCGCACGCGAAAACCCTCGGCGTTGATCAGATCGGCCTCGGCCGGCAGGCACACCAGCGTGATGGCATGACCGCCGAACAGGAGCTTGGAAGCGAGCAGCGATCCATAGGACGCGCCCATAATGAGGATGTTGCAAGTCGCCGGCATAGCAAACCTCGTCCGTGGCGGATGTGACAGGGAAGATTTGCGGCGCGCGGCCGCCTAGTCCCCGAAGCATGCAATGCTATTGGGCTCGGCAGTCCGATGCAATGTGGCGATGGTCGTAAAGCAAGCGCCGAACTGCTGCGGAACCGCTGGCAGAGGCGGCCTTCGCGCTGCCATCAATCAAGACATCTCAACCACACCGCCTCGATCGAGCTTGATCTTGGTCCCGCTCGAGCACGGTCCCGATGGAGCGCAGCGACGCTGTAGGACCAAGCCTACAGATCGACGCGAGCGCATCAGCATTCGCTGCGCTCCATCCCCCCGCCGGAAACTGACCAAGCCTAAGAGACCACTTAAGAGACCTGGCATAGATGGCGACCTACGGGCGCCCGTCCGGCGCGGCGAGGGTGCCGCTCGCACGGGGCGCTTTGCCCGTTACGCGCCGTCGCCGCCGCCGCTGCTGCTTCCAGGCGTCATCCACGAGGGCATCGCCGGGGTTGCTGCGGGAGCCGCAGCCGGAGCAGCCGCAGCGGCCTTTGGCTTCGCCTTGCGAGCAGCCTTCTTCTTTGCTGCCTTCGGAGCTGCGGCCTTCGGAGCTGCCGCCTTCGGAGCTGCCGCCTTCTTCTTCTTCTTTTTGGCGGCAACCACCTTCTTGACCTTCTTCACCTTCTTAGCCTTCGCTTTCGACTTCTTCGCCTTCTTTGCCATGTTCGACCTCCCGATCGTTTGGCCAATGGTCCAACGCTCATGCCGGCACTGGAGTGAACGTTCCTTGCAATGCCGGCGGCACTCGGCCCCCCGTCGCCCAATCGATCAGCTCGACCGTGTGGACAATCGGGATCACCGTCCCTATCGCGATCTGCCTGATGCATCCGACATTGCCGGCGGCGATCACGTCGGGCTCTATCTTCTCGATATTCCCGACTTTGCGCGCGCGCAACATCTTCGCAATATCAGGATGAAGAATGTTGTAGGTTCCGGCTGAGCCACAGCACAAATGGCCCTCCGGCACCTCTCTCACCTCGAAGCCCAATCGCGACAGCAACGCCTTCGGTTCGTGCGCGATTCGCTGACCATGCGCAAGCGAGCACGCTGCGTGATAGGCGACCACCTTGCCGTTCGGGGCGCGCTGCGGCAGCACGTCAGCGCGCGCCAGATACTCACAAACATCCATTGCGAGCGCTGATATATGGGCTGCCGCCGGCCCATGAACGGGATCAAGGCGCAGCATAAAACCATAGTCCTTCAGGGTTGTGCCGCAGCCCGAGGCGGTCACCAGGATGGCGTCGACCGGGGGTG
This sequence comes from Methyloceanibacter sp., assembly GCA_035997285.1. Taxonomy (GTDB): domain Bacteria; phylum Pseudomonadota; class Alphaproteobacteria; order Rhizobiales; family Methyloligellaceae; genus Methyloceanibacter. Next base: position 2,503 of record DASYIU010000360.1, read on the forward strand.
TGATCGACGTCCAAGCCGCAACGTTGTGGCGGACAGCCGCATGCGCCTCTTCGCTGCGGCCCATGTGATGAACCAAGCCACCGCAACAGGCCTGCCCTTCCGGCACGACGACCTCGATGCCGTGGCGGCAAAGCACCCGCACCGCCGCATCCAGAATCGAAGGCCCGACGACCGGCGTGACGCACCCGGTCATCAGGGCGACTCGGCCCTTGCGTGGTCCTTCAGCCGGGAAGACACGCGGGCTCTCCACGATGGAGCGCGGCGGCACGCGCCAGGGCGCGAGCTCCAACAGAGCGGCGAGTCGCCGCAGCCGCAGCGCCGCTAAAAGTCCCGCAAAAGGCTTGCCGAGCGCGCCGAGCTGCATCGCCAGGCGCAGCCGGGCGTTATGGGGTAACACAAAAGCAAGGAGGCCCCGCATCAGGCGGTCGAGCCAAGGCCGCCGATATGTCGCCTCGATGACGTTACGGGCATGATCCACGAGATGCATGTAGTGCACCCCGGAGGGGCAGGTGGTCATGCAGGAGAGGCACGACAGGCAGCGATCAACGTGAGTCGTCACCTCGACCGTTGCCGGCTGATCGCGCTCGAGCATCTCCTTTATGAGATAAATACGCCCGCGCGGAGAATCGCGCTCGTCCCCCAGCAACACATAGGTTGGACACGTGGCGGTGCAGAATCCGCAATGCACACAGGCGCGCAAGATCTTGTCGGCTTCGGCGATCTTCGGGTCGGCTAGCTGGGTGAGCG
>DASYIU010000361.1:0-1747 GCA_035997285.1 Methyloceanibacter sp.
CCCGGGCCGGGTCGGCCGCCCGCTTGTTTCGTTGTTTTTCTGTTGTTGTCATTGCTCGTTGTTCTTTTCTGGACTGCACCCTTATGGTGAGACACGGAAACAAGCGACAGCGGTGGTGTCTTTTCTACTCTTTGAGGAAGGCCGAAGCCATCCCCCCGGAGCCACCGTCGCTCGCTCGCCCAATTGGCGAGCGACGGTGGCGTAGCGGGGGATGGCGCCCATCCCCCTGGTGAACCAGAGCGCGGTGGTTGGACATCATGGGTGATCTGCTCTGGCAATTCGAGGGGCGGCGAGCCTTGCCGGACGTTGCCAAGGGACACCGGATTGCACGCTTGCCTCGAACTCGATGGGCGGTCGATAGGCCAGTGCCGAGTGTAGCCGCTGACGATTGTAGATGTCCTCGATGAAGGCGCCGATCGTCTCGCGGGCGTGATTGAGATCGCGATAGTCTTGTCCGTCGACCTCCTCCTGCTTGAGTGTCTTCATGAAGCTCTCCGCCTGGGCGTTGTCGTAAGGATTGCCGACCCGGCTCATGCTCGGCTGGATGCCGTGCGCCTCCAGCAGGGCGGCGTAGTCGCGGCAAGCGTACTGCACGCCGCGATCGGAGTGATGGACCAGGCTGCCGGGCGCAGGCCGGCGCGCCGTGATCGCCATCGTCAGGGCGGCCGTGGCGAGGTCCGCCCGCAGATGCATGTCCAAGGCCCAGCCGATCACCCGCCGGCTGAACGCGTCGAGCAGCACCGCCAGGAAGGCGAACTCCTCGGCGAGCCGCACATAGGTGATGTCGGCGACCCACAGCTGATCGAGGCCGGTCGGCACCAGGCCGCGCGCCAGGTTGGGCACGACATGCCATTGGTGACGGGAGTCCGTCGTAACCGGCACAAACGGCCGCTCGCGCAGGCACAGCAGATTGTCCCGCCGCATCAGCCGCAGCACCCGCTTGGGGTTGGCCACAAGCCCGTCGCGGCGCAGCTGCGCGGCGATCCGCCGATAGCCATAGCGGCGGTTCGCCAGCGCCACCCGCTGGATCGCGTCGCGAACCGCAGTCTCTTCCCGACGCGGCGCCGAGGCCCGCCACTGGCGGTAATAGCCGGCCCGGCTGACCCCCGCCAATGCACACATCCGCTCGACCGTGAGCTCGCCTTGCGGCCGGGGCGACGTCATCGCCGCGATGACCGCGTAAACGTCGGAACGCCAGACCCGGTGCGCGGCCGGCGTGCTTCCCCGACTTGCCGCAAGGCTTGCCGAAAAAAATCGAGATCGACCTGTTGCTGGCCGACCTTGCGCTCAAGCTCCGCAATGCGCCGGCGCGCCGTCGCAAGATCCTTGCCCGGCTCAATATCGAGCACCCCCAGTCCCTTGCGCGGCCGACAGGCAGGCCGCAGCGCCTCCACGCCGCCCCGGCGGAAATGCCCGCACCAGCGGTAAAAATACCCCGGCGGAACCCCAAGCTCGCAGGACAGCGACGCAACGCTCTCTCCCGCCAGCAGCCGCTTCACAGCCGAAACCTTGAACTCTCGGCTGAACTCACGACGCTTGCCCTCGGACATCGTTCTCTCCTCGAGAACTGTCTCTTGTTTCGTGTCTCAGTTTTGGGGTGCACTCCAGGCCGGGCGGCGATGGCGCCGGAGCTCCGCCGGCTGGTCGGACGACGGGCGAACCCGACCGCGCGGCGCCTGCAGAAACAACTAAAATACAAGCGGGGGCATTCGCCGATCGCGCGATCCCGGCTGAGGGGAACGCAGGC
>DASYIU010000362.1:0-2743 GCA_035997285.1 Methyloceanibacter sp.
TGAGCTGTTCCGTGCACTGGTTGTCGACAGCGCCCTCGTCAACAGCGTAAGCAGTCCCTCCCATGAGGCACGCCATGGCGGCGCCGATCACGACACGTCTAAGCATCCCCGTCTCTCCCTGAATAAGTTTCCCGTCGGCCCCCTTAAGGGCCGTGAAAGTGTGCTTTGACTATGGCTCTTCGTTGAGAGCCGTCGGGTCGAAATAAGACCGATCTGCGGCGGGATTGAGGCGTATCAGGAACCGCAGTGGCGGACGCCAACAGCTTTCAACAGCGACGTGGCGCATCCCTGAAGCTCGTCGAAATGGTCGATCATGGCATCGGGATCGAGGCCATCGAGCGGGGCTGCCGCATAGCCGAAGCTCACGAGGATGACCGGCACGCCTGCCGCCTTGGCGGTCCTGACATCGACCTCGCTGTCGCCAACCATCACGGCGCGGGTGGGTTTGCCGCCGGCAAGCGCGATGACGCCGGGTCCTGACATCGACCTCGCTGTCGCCAACCATCACGGCGCGGGTGGGTTTGCCGCCCGCAAGCGCGATGACGCCGGTCAAGTGGCCCGGGTCGGGCTTGGCGACGGCGAAGGTGTCGCGCCCGGCGATCGCGCCGAAATAGCTTTCAAGCTCAAGCGCTTGGAGGAGCCTCCGGCAGAGGTATTCCCGCTTGTTGGTGCACACCACGAGCTTTGCCGCTCCTGACGCGAGCGCCTTAAGCGCTGCCAGGGCGCCGGGGAAGGGCCGGCTTTCTCTCGCGATGTTCGCCTCGTAATGGATGAGGAACTCGGCCAGCATCCCGTCGACATCGTCAGCGACGTGCGCCCGGCGCAAGGCCTCCTCGATCATCACTCGGGCGCCGAGTTCCACGGAGGCGCGGACGGCCTCGGCGGAGACCGCAGCATGGCCGCGGCGGGTCAGCACGTCGTTAAGCGCGTTGGTGAGGTCCGGCGCGGTATCGACGAGGGCGCCGTCGAGGTCGAACACGATGGTCGCGTCTTTCAGCATCCCCGTCTCTGTCACACGGCAGCTTGCAGCCTGGCAAGCGGCGGCGTAGAGAGCGGCGCATGCGGCTCAGCGACCCCTCCTTGCTCAAAGGCAATTGCCGATCGAGGAATTCATCGAGCTGAAATATGTCATGATGGGCGGCGTTCAGGGCTGATCGCGGGGGGAAGCGTTTGCTCACGACCAACGACCTCAAGGAGAGCGCAGCCCGGGCCGCACTCGATCTCGTCGAGGATGGCATGCGGCTCGGCCTTGGCACCGGGTCGACGGCAGCCCGTTTCGTCGATGCTTTGGCGGGACGGGTGGCGTCGGGCCTGCACGTGGTCTGCGTGCCGACCTCTGAGGCGACACGCGCGCAGGCCGAACGGCTCGGCATCCCGCTCACCACCCTCGACGAGACGCCGCAACTCAATCTCACCGTGGACGGCGCCGACGAGATCGACGATCAGCTTCGCCTGATCAAAGGCGGCGGCGGCGCACTGTTGCGCGAGAAGATCGTGGCGACGGCCTCGGACCGCATGGTGGTCATCGCCGATGAGAGCAAGCTCGTGGCGGCGCTCGGCACGTTCCCGCTGCCCGTGGAGGTGGTGCGTTTCGGGCTATTGGCGACCATGCGCCTGATCGAGGCAATTACCGCCGAGGCGGGTTGCGTGGGAGAGATCAAGCTCAGGCCTGGGCCAGGGGACGCGCCCTTCGTAACCGATCAGGGCAATCTCATCATCGACTGCGCCTTCGGCGCCATTCCCGAGCCCGAGGTGCTGGCTTTCGCGCTTAAGCGGGTGCCAGGCGTGGTCGAGCACGGCCTGTTCCTTGGCCTCGCCGATTTGGCTATCGTGGCGGGGAGCGGAGGAGTGAGAGCGTTGCGTCGCGTGGGAGCCTGAGGGCCGGTGGCATACGACTACGACCTGTTCGTGATCGGCGCGGGCTCCGGCGGGGTCCGTGCGGCGCGTCTTGCCGCCGAGCTTGGCGCGCGCGTGGGCATCGCCGAGGAGTATCGCATCGGCGGCACCTGCGTGATCCGCGGCTGCGTGCCGAAGAAGCTGCTCGTCTATGGCAGCCGCTACCGCACCGAGTTCGCCGACGCACGCGGCTTCGGCTGGACCTGCGACAACGAGAGCGTCGCCTGGCCGACGCTGATCGGCAATGTCCACCGCGAGGTCGACCGGCTGAACGGCGTCTACACCCGCACCTTGGAGAAAGCGGGCGTCGACCGGTTCCTCACCCGCGCTTCCCTCGAAGACCCTCACACCGTGAAGCTCGGGGACCGTGACGGCGCCACTAGCGCCAAGACCATCCTCGTCGCCACCGGGTCACATCCGGTCATCCCTGACCTGCCCGGCAAAGAGCATCTCATCAGCTCCAACCAATGCTTCGAGCTCGAGCAGCTTCCGGCAAGCATCGTGATCATTGGGGCGGGCTATATCGGCATGGAGTTCGCCTCGATCTTCAGAGGCTTCGGGGTCGCCGTGACGGCGCTGTATCGCGGTGACCAGATCCTGCGCGAGTTCGACATGGATCTCCGCGACGGACTCGCGGAAGCCATGCGCAATCGCGGCATCGATCTTCGCATGGATACCGACGTCGCCAGCATCGAGAAGGAGGGGGGCGGCTATCGGGTCCACCTCAAGCGCGGCGACTCCATTGCCGCCGATCTGGTGATGGCGGCAACGGGGCGGGCTCCGAGCACGTCGGGCTTCGGCCTGCAACAGGCCGGCGTCGCCCTCGGCTGGAATGGCCATATCGTGG
>DASYIU010000363.1:0-23953 GCA_035997285.1 Methyloceanibacter sp.
GACTCTGGGCCCACGCTTTAGCAGGGGCCGCGCGCTCGCTTTTCGGGTTCTCCATACCTATCTCTGGTGTGTTTCCCGCAATTTCAAATGAGCGGCGTCAATAAACTCCTAGCAACCCGCCGCTAGACAAGCGAGTTGTCCGTACGTCGCTCGTTAGGAGAACCTTCCATGAACAAGGACACGACCGTCAAGGAGCGCCGCAAGGCGCCGCTCGTAACGCCCACCGACCTCGGCGACAATGCCCGCCGCGATATCACCGGGGCGCTCAATGCGCTGCTCGCCGACGTCTTTGCGCTCTATCTCAAGACGAAGAACTTCCATTGGCATGTGAGCGGACCGCATTTCCGCGATTATCACCTCCTGTTCGACGAGCAGGCCGACCAGATCTTCGCCATCACCGACGAGATCGCCGAGCGGGTGCGCAAGGTTGGCGGCACGACGCTGCACTCGATCGGCAACATCGCGCGGCTCCAGCGCATCCCGGACAACGACGCCGACTATGTCGATCCTCTCGACATGCTGGCCGAGCTCCGCTCCGACAATCAGGCGCTGATCGCCAGCATGCGCGAGGCGCATGATCTCTGCGACGAGGAGAACGACGTGGCGACCACGAGCCTGATCGAGGTGTGGATTGACCAGGCCGAGAAGCGCGTGTGGTTCCTCTACGAGGCAAGCCGCCGAGGCGATCCCACCGGGCATTGAGAAATGTCTGCCGGCGAGACCGTCGCTCCGGTTTCCGCGCTTTTTTGCCGAAGTTGGGCCCTGGGCCCTCGCACCAAGCCGTCGTTCGGAGGCGGTACAATGAGAAATCATATGTTGGCCGCGCTGGCCACCCTCGCTACGCTGACCCTTGTCTCTTGCGGCGCCCCAAGCACGCCGGACTTCGTGCAGACGGTCGCCATGAGCGACATGTACGAGGTCGAGGCGGGCAAGATCGCAAGCGAGAAGGCCCAATCCGACGCCGTGAAGCAGTTCGGCCAGCGTATGGTGGAGGCGCACGCCCAGACCACCGAGCAGCTGAAAGGGATCGTGCAGGCTCAGTCGATCAAGGTCGAGCTGCCGGCGAAGCTCGATGGGAAGCATCAGCGCCTGATCGACGACCTGAACGCGGCGCATCCGGGGGAGTTCGACAAGACCTATGCGAAGCAGCAGGTCACCGCCCACGAAAAAGCCGAGGCTCTGTTCACCAAATACGCCGAGAAGGGCAATGACGCCGTGGTGAAGGCGTTCGCCGTCAAGACGCTCCCTGTCATCAAGCAGCACCTGGAAGCAGCGATGACGCTGCCGCAATAGACGCTCGCTGACTGTGAAGAGGCCGCGAAGAGCTCGCGAGTCGTTTCAAGAGCTTGGCCGCCTTCGCTGCGATTTTGATTCAGCGTCGAGTCCCGTCCTCAGGCTCCGTAGAGCCAGTCGAAGATCTTGAGCGCTTCCGTTTCGTTCCGCCGCTCGAGCACGAGATTGCGGGCAAGCCGCAGCGGGCCGCTCGCATGGTAGATCCGGCCGAACCGCCGCGACAGGCGCTGGACGCGGGCCGTGCGCGAGCGCCGCAATACCTCATAGCGGAGAAAGGCTAGGGGCGGATCGCCAGGACAGGCCGCCATGCATGCACCGAGCGCTAATGCATCCTCGATGGCGAGCGCGGCCCCTTGCGCCAGGAAGGGCAACACGGGATGAGCTGCATCGCCAAGGAGCCCGATTGCGCCAGAGCTCCAGCGTCTGAGCGGCGGCGTGAGGCGATAGAGCGACCAGCTGCGCCAGCCTATCGCCCATTCCAGCAGCGATCGCACGTCCTTGGTCCAGCGGTCGAACGGTAGCTTCAAGGCGCTCGCATCACCCGTCTGGTTCCAGCCTTGAGACCCTACGCCGCCTTCGGCCACGGCCACAACATTGAGGTCATCCCCCCCGCGGACGGGGTAATGAACGAGATGGGCGCGCGGCCCAAGCCAGAGCCCGACCACGGGCGCATCGAAGGGCGAAGGCAGGCCTTGGCGCGGCACGAGCGCGCGCCAGGCGCTCGCACCGGTGAAGCGCAAGCTGGCCTCGGGTGCGACGAGGGAGCGGACCGTCGACCAGAGTCCGTCGGCACCGATCAGGCTTCCCCCCTTGGCCTCGCTCCCGGCAGCGTCCTTCGCCACCGTCTCGCCGCCTCGCGTCTCGATCGCCGTCACCGCGAAGCTCGCTCTGAGCTCGACGGCGGTAAGGCCCTGAGCGACCGCCAGAAGTCCTGAATGGAGGTCGGCGCGGTGGAGCGTGAGGTAAGGCGCGCCGTAGCGCTGCTCGGCACTCTTGCCAAGAAGCACGGATTGAAGCCGCCGGCCCGAGATTCCGTCATGGATCCAGATCGCCTCCGGCCTGAACGCGAAGGGCTCGATGACTTCCAGGACGCCGAGCGTCGCAAGCGCCCGCGTGGCATTCGGCCCGAGCTGGATGCCGGCCCCCGTCTCCTCGGTGAAGCTCGAACGATCGAGCACGGAGGTCTCGATCCCGCCGCGGCCGAGAGCGATGGCCGCCGCGAGGCCCCCGATGCCCCCGCCGGCGATGAGAACCCGCCTCTCCCGCTTCGCCATGAACGGGCTTCAGGCCGCCGGTGCGCCCGGCGGAGAGGTCGCCACATAGACGCAAGACGGCGGATCGCTTTCAGCGGCCTTGAGCGCGTGGTCGTGCAGAAAGAGGGTCGAGCAATAGGGGCAGACGATCTGCGCCTGGTCCCCCATATCGAGATAGACGTGAGGATGATCGAAGGGCGGCGCCGCCCCCATGCATTGGAACTCCTTGACGCCGATCCTGATCCGGTCGACGCCCTTGTCGTTCACCAAATGAGGCACGAGGGATTGGGCCATGGGGTCGTCTTCGTCTCTCGCGTTTAGAGATCGGCGGCGAGCATAGTGAGCCTTGAGGCAAAGCGGTAGATGAGAATGCAGAGCTTCGACTCTAGCGGTGTCCGGATCGCCCATTGCGAGGAGGGGGAGGGGGAGCCCATCCTCCTCATCCACGGCTTTGCCTCGAATGTGGCGGCCAATTGGATCGATCCAGGCTGGGTGCACACGCTTGTGGGAGCCGGGCGCCGCGTCATCGCCTATGACAATCGTGGGCATGGGCAGAGCGAGAAGCTCTACGATCCGAGCCTCTATGGCGCCCCCTCCATGGCGGAGGACGCACGCCGCCTGCTCGACCATCTGCGCATCGAGCGCGCCGATGTGGTGGGCTATTCCATGGGCGCCCGCGTCGCCGCGTTTCTCGTGCTCGCCCATCAGGCGCGCGTGCGCAGCGTGGTGTTCGGAGGGCTCGGCATCAACATGGTGCGGGGCATGGTGGGGAGCGGCCCTCTCGCGAGCGCGCTCGAAGCCCCCCGCATCGAGGACGTCGTCAACGATACCGCCCGCAGCTTCAGGGCCTTCGCCGAATCCACGAAAAGCGATCTGAAGGCACTTGCTGCCTGCATGCGGGGCCCGCGCGAGAAGATCGCGGCTGACGCGCTGGCCAGCATCGCCGTCCCGGCATTGGTGGCAGTCGGCAGCGAGGATGTCATCGGCGGCTCGGGCGCCGAGCTTGCAAGGCTCATCCCGGGCGCCCAATTCCTTGACATTCAAGGCCGCGACCACATGAAGGCGGTGGGCGATGCACGTTTCAAGCAAGGCGTGCTCGACTTTTTAACCCGGCGGCCTTAGTTCATTGGTTCCCGTGGTAGATTAAGCCCCACGGACAGGGGCGAGTTGAGGTTTTGATGCAGAAGCCCTTCGCAGCGGCAGAGCCGCACATCAAGAGCTACGATCCCATCTGGAGCCAGGTGCGGCGCGAGGCCGAGGAGATCAGCGCGTCGGAGCCGGCGCTTGGCGGTTTCATCTATGCCACCGTGTTGGACCACGCGCGGCTTGAGGATGCCGTCTGCCATAGACTCGCGCGCCGGCTGCAGCATGCGGCGCTCGACAGCGGGCTCCTGCACAAGACCTTCCACGAGGTGCTGGCGGCCGACCCATCGCTGGGAGACGCCTTCCGCGCCGACCTCATGGCCGTGGTCAAGCGGGACCCGGCCTCCAGGCGCATAATCGAGCCGCTGCTCTATTATAAGGGCTTCCACGCGCTCGAGACCTATCGCATCGGCCATTGGCTGTGGAAGGCCGGCCGCAAGGACTTTGCCCTTTATCTGCAAAGCCTTGTCTCACGGTTCCTGCAAGTCGACATTCACCCCGCCGCCGAGATCGGCAGAGGCGTCATGTTCGACCACGCCACCGGCATCGTCATCGGCGAGACGGCGGTGATTGGCGACAACTGCTCGATGCTTCACGGCGTGACCCTGGGAGGCACCGGCAACGAGAGAGACGATCGCCATCCCAAGATCGGGCGGGGCGTCATGATCGGCGCCGGCGCCAAAATCCTCGGCAATATCAAGGTGGGGGACTGCGTCAGGGTGGCGGCAGGAAGCGTGGTGCTCAATGACGTGCCGCCGCGTCGCACCGTGGCAGGTGTTCCTGCGCGCGAGATCGGCTTCGCCGGTTGCGAGGAGCCCGCGCTTGCCATGGATCAGATGTTTACAGGCGATGACGAGACAAGCCGCCGCTAGGGGCTGGCAGCACGCGAGCCGGGCCTTGCAGGCTCCAGGGGGATGGCGGTGACACGGGAAGAGATCATCAAGCTCGAGCATTACCTCAAAAGGGTGTTTCGCTCTCCTGAGATCCAGGTTCGGCAGCGGCCCCGGAAGGAGGACTCCGCCGAGGTCTATGTCGGCGAGGAGTTCATCGGGGTCCTCTTCCGCGACGACGACGAGGGCGAGACGGCCTATCAGTTCCAGATGGCAATCCTCGATTACGACCTCAAAGGCTAGCCCCGTGCCACGCCGGCACGCTAATTAACTAATCCTTTAGAATTCAGGCGAAGGGGCGCTCGTGGCTCGCTAAAGTGCTCGTGGTTACGAGCATTTCGACGACGGGCCCGATGCAGTTCCTGGCAATTTATCTCTATGTGGCGGCGGTCGGCTTCGTTGCGGCCGGCGTCTTGGCGAGCTTCGTCCAGCTCGTCTCAGGCGAGCCGATGCGTTTCGGCCTCGAGCCCAAATCCATCCTCGACTCGCTCGCCGGCGTGCTGCTTCGCGTCCTTGCCGGCCCCGCCATTCTCATGCGCAACGCGTGGCGCGGGCTCAAGCTGCAGGCCCGCCCGAAGATCTGGTTCGGGGTTTCCGCGGCGATTGCCGCCGTGTGGAGCTTGTTCTCGGGCGCCGTGCTGCTCGATCTGATCTTGAAGCTATAACGCGGGCGCAAAAGCCGCCCCTTCCCAAAAAAAGGAGCCGGTCTCTTGCGAGACCGGCTCGAGTAAAGGCCCGGTTGGGTCGGGGATGGGTGGGGGATGATCACCGGGCCTTCAAAGGGTGTCCCGAATGGGGACCTGGTCGAAACAAACTCCTGCTAGTGGCTGTTAGAGGCTGACACCGCGGTCTGCGGTGCGGTTTCGGGCGGCAACAGAGAGATCCACACGAGCGGATTGCGCTCAGACTGTCGCTTGATGAAGGTGTAGGGCGTGTCGGCCCAGCGCACGATGTCGCGGCGCTTGTTGTCGAGAACGAAGTCGCCAGCATCGGTGCGCACCGTCAGCACCGCGTGGCCCTCGTTGTTCTCGTCGCGGACGACGGTGATCAGGAGCGCGCTTTCCGGCAAGCCGCGCTCGATCAGCATGCGGCGCTTCTGCAGCACGTAATCTTCGCAGTCGCCCTTGTTGTCGCTGGGATAGGTCCACACCTCGGCCGCACCGTAGTGGTCAAGATCGGTGACCGGAGTAACGGCCGTATTCACGGCTGTGTTCACCTGATCGAGCTCACGGAATTTCGCGGGGCTCAGCTGGATACGGTCGGCGAAGCGAGGCCCGGCATGGCAATCAACCTGGTGCTCCCGGCAAAAGGTCACGTAGCCGATTGGCGGCAAGGTGTCCCCGAAGGACTTCATAAAGGTCACCTTTTGCACCTGAGGCGCCGGCACGAGGTTGATCGAGTGATCATTGGTTGCGTCTGCCGACATCGATGAGATGAACATCAAAAAGGCAGCACCTACTGCGAACTGTTTCATTGCACCCCCCATATTGTTGAGTGCACTATCGCAGAGAGATTTTGAGATCCCGATAAAAGAAGGGATTGGTTTGAAGTAGTATTGGTAGGGGTTTTTTAGTGAGAACTACTCAAACATGAACATTAGAAGATTGTCTAAAATTTTAGCGATCTCCCAGAACGAACCGGGATTCCGCGCTACTGCAACGCAAGTCGCGGGCCGAGCGGCCTTCTCCGAGCGATGAAGGGGTAGAGGGAGGCGCCTAGCCGAAGCTGCGGGCGAGGCAGTCGGGATCCTGAAGCTCGACGAACCGAAGAGCGATGCCCTGGTCGTGATGGCGCACGATCCGGCCTCGCATGCGCGGCGATGCGCTCGCGCTTATAGAGGCAGGCGAGGATGCGTACCGCAAAGCCGCCTTCGAAGGAACGTACCACCACGCCCTCGATCCGGCCGAGATTGTCGAGATAGGCCACGATGCGTTCGCCATCGTCGCAGATCGCGGGGGCGAGCAGGGCCATGCCGCCTGCCGACATGTTGATCACCTGGCAGGGATATTCCTGTCTGTCCTCGCGCATGAAGCGGCCGGTGAGATCCACCGGCACGCGGCGATGCCTGCGGCGGTCCGGCACGATCTTCACGATCGGTCGGCTCATCCTCTGGTCGTGAAGCTGCCTGACGCGCACCCTTACGGGTTCTACGGGCGTTGCTTCCTCGCTGGTCGGGAGACTCATCGTGTCGGGCGCCCGCACTGGCTGTCCTAAACAAAGCGCAGTCGCGCCCAAGCTAGGCGGCCCTCGGTTAAGGACGCTAAGCTTGCGCCCCAAAACGATAATTATCAGCAGATGTCCTTATTGTCTTGAGCTATTCGGTGCCCCCGGTGAGACCCCCCTCGAAGACCCGGAAGCGCCGGCGGGCGAGGCGGACCACGTCGGCGCCGCTGCGTGCCGCAGGCGACGGGGCGCCGTCGGGCCAATGCAGATGCATCTCGACGATCTCCTGGCGCGACAAGGGCTCGGCGCCGAGCCAGAAGGGCGGCTCGATGGCGGTGATGGCGCCGAGAACGCGATTGATGGCCTCGCCGGTGTGGATCAGCGGCAGCAGAACGAGCTCGAAACTCGCCTGCCGGTTGGTTCTTGAGTAAGCGCAGAAGACGAAATGCCCGACGGCGGCGTCGGTGAACACGTTGCGGAGAAGAGAGGCGACGGCGTCGCGGTCGTCGGTGTCCCAAAGGCTCAGGAGATCGGCCCCGCGCAGCTCCCGGCCGAACTGCTCGCAAATCTTCGTGCCGGCAAGCCGGAACCGGTAGCCGAGCATGCCCGCACATTCGGCGATGAAGGTTTCCGGCAAAAGTGCGGCGATCTTGGCCGGCTCAATCTCGATACGGCGCGGCGCAACACGGCCATTGCGTACGCGATCCCAATACGCGTAAAGCTGCCTACTCGTTGGCTGCTGCATTAACCCCACCCGACGCTCAACGCTACACCGAACCCCAAGACCCGCCTAACCCTTCCGCTTCGCCAAAGGTAAAAGTCTCGTTTTGGCACAAAAGCTAAGCCGGCAAATGCTCATGGACCGACTAAGCAGGGAGTGTGCCAGCACCAAGGAAGCGAGGCGTGCCGTGGGAATTTGCATGCCGTTATGGTTGCCGCGGGCGGATGTGACGATCGCCACTGCAAAGCTTCTTTGCCATGGCTGCGACTGAACCCATCCTCAATGTGCCGCGCAGCGTGGCAGGCGCCGCAGCCCTGATGACCGGCATTCAACTGGTCAGAGGACTGTTGCCTGACGAGTTGGACCTCACGGTCCTGCTCGCGCTGGCCTTCATCCCGGCGCGCTATAGCGGCGCGGCCGCGGAGCTTCCGGGCGGCTATCTCACCGCCGTCACCTCATTCGTGACCTACATGGTGGTGCACGCGGGGTGGGTGCACCTTGTGGTGAACGTGCTGTGGATGCTCGCCTTCGGCAGCGCCGTGGCGCGGCGCGTGGGCGATCTCAAGTTTCTCTATTTCTCGGTGTTGTGTGGAGTTGCCGGCGCGTTCGTCCACCTTGCCATCCATTTTGGCGACATGGCGCCGGTGGTCGGGGCATCGGCAGCGATCTCGGGTCAGATGGCCGGCGCGCTGCGCTTCATCTTCAGGGCGCAGCGGCTGCGGGGCGAGCGAACTCCCGACTTCATCCATGCCCCGCTGATGAGCCTCGGGCAGACGCTGAGCGACCAGCGCATTCTCTTGTTTCTCGTCTTCTGGGTGGGGATCAACGCCTATTTCGGCCTAGGCGCGGTCAAGATCCCGGGCCAGGAAGGCGGGATCGCGTGGGAGGCGCATATCGGCGGTTTTCTTTGCGGATTGCTTCTTTTCGGCCTGTTCGACAAGGGTGGCGCCACCTCCGAGGAAACTCCGCGACTTCCATAAGCGTTGAAATCTCCGGATAGCTCTCAGGTCTCTTGCGCGCCATTTCAGTCCGGGACAGAATGTCGCAGTCAACGGGACCAAAGTTCCCGGGCTGGAGGATACCCCAATGAACGTCGCTGCAATTCTGAAGATGAAGGGCAGGGAGGTGGTCACCTCTGCCCCCGACACCTCGTTGCTCGACATCGTCGAGGTGCTCGGCAAGCATGGCATCGGCTGCGTCGTCATCACCGGCGCTGAAGGCAAGGTCGCGGGCATCGTGTCGGAGCGCGACATTGTGCGCGAGATTGCACGGGCTGGCGCCAAGGTGCTGAAAGACCCGGTGAAGACCTGCATGACCAAGACCGTCTTTACCTGCCGTGAGGCCGACACCATCGATAGGCTGATGGCGGAGATGACGGCGCACCGGTTCCGCCACATGCCGGTCGTGGAGAGAGGACGGCTGATCGGCCTCGTCTCCATCGGCGACGTGGTGAGGATGCGGATCGCGGAAGCGGAGATGGAAGCCGCGGCGATGCGGGACTATATCGCCACGGGCTGACCGAGGTCAGGCGGCGAGAGCGCGCACGGCCATCTTGATCTCGTCGATCTGTTTCTCGGCCGCTCTCGCCCCGAGTTCGATCGCTTCGCAGGCGCGGTGGAAATCGAACAGTCCAATGCCGCCCGTCTTCGGCCCGATAGTGATGTCCGGCGGGTCGCCAGCGAGCCGCGACCTGGCGATGCGGTCCTGGGTGATGTTGATCGCGTCCATCATCACCGCCGACATGCCGGGCGCACCGTTGCCTCTGCCGAAAATCTGCCGATGCAACAGATGCACTGCCGCGCGGCCATTGCTGCCGAGGAGCTCGGCGCCGTCGGCGGGGGCGGCAGGCTCGGCGAAGGCTTCCTGATCGTGGATCACGCCGCCTTTGCTGAACAGGTCGTTATTGAGATTGACGGCGATGACGATGCGGGCGCCGAGAGCGCGGCATACCGACACCGGGATCGGGTTAACCAGCGCGCCGTCGATCAGCCAGCGGCCGTTGATCTGCACCGGGCGGAAGATGCCGGGCAGGGCGAACGACGCCTTCAGCGCATTCACCAGGCTTCCCTTGTTGAGCCACACCTCATGTCCGGTGCCGAGCTCGGTGGCGACCGCCACGAACTTCCGCTCCAGCCGCTCGATGGTGAACTCTTGCAGATGGTGCTCGAGCCGCGTGCTTAAGCGCTGCCCGGTAATGAGCCCTGAGCCCGCGAAATTGACGTCGAGAAAGCCGAAGATGCGGCGGCGGGTCAGCCCGCAGGCGAACTCCTCGAGAGCGTCGATCCTGCCTGTGACGTAGCAGGCGCCGGCGACGGCGCCGATGGAGGTGCCGGCGACGATGTCCGGCTCGAGACCAGCCTCGATGAGAGTCTTGAGAACGCCGATATGCGCCCAGCCGCGGGCCGCGCCGCCGCCAAGGGCGATGCCGATCGTCGGTCTTGCTAAGCTGCTCATGGTGCAGTGCCCACGCCGGTGGTCCGGCAACGCGTGGCCGCAGATGACCATGCTTGGGCTTCAACCGGCGTGGCCGAATGCGACGAATCTAGCCGCCTAAGTACATTACTCCGAACTCTTTAAGGTTCCCTTTGCGGCATCAGCGTGACGGTAGACCGTCTCTGGGTCGAACTGCCGCTCTGCGTCGACGAAGCGCAGCGACCGACCGCCGCCGGGTGCCGCGCCACCCGCGACCGCGCGATAGAAGCAGGACCTGCGGCCGGTATGGCAGCAGGCCTCGACGTTGCCGGTCATCTCGACCTTCAGCCAGATCGCATCCTGGTCGCAGTCGGTGCGCATCTCGACGACGCGCTGGCCATTGCCGCTCTCCTCGCCCTTGCGCCACAGGCGGGAGCGCGAGCGCGACCAATAATGCGCCTCTCCCGTCTCGATGGTGCGGGTGAGCGCATCCTGGTTCATGTAAGCGAGCATCAGCACCTCGCCGGTCGCGGCAGAGGTGACGACCGCGGGAACGAGGCCTTCGGCGTCGAATCGCGGCGCGAAGACGCTCCCTTCCTCGATCTCGGACTTGCTCTTAGGGTCAGGGGAGGCGGCAGCTTTGGTCACCGCGATCTCGTCCTTCGCGGCGGTTTCGGTCAGCTGCGGCCACGCTCGGTCGCCAGCATCATGAAACGCGCCTGTTGCGCCGGGTCCTCTTTGAAGATACCGGTGAACTGGGTGGTGATGGTGGCGACGTCGGGCTTCTTCACGCCGCGGATCGACATGCATTGATGCACGGCCTCGATCATCACCGCCACGCCTTTCGGCTTCAGCGCCTTGTCGATGGTCTCGGCGATCTGCGCCGTCATGGTCTCCTGCGTCTGCAGGCGGCGGGCGAACACCTCGACCACGCGGGCGAGCTTGGAGATGCCCACCACCCGGTCGGTTGGGAAATATGCGACATGCGCCTTGCCCACGAAGGGGATCATGTGGTGCTCGCAATGGGAGTGAAGCTCGATGTTGCGGAGCATGACGATGTCGTCGTAGCCGGCCACCTCGTCGAAGGTGCGCGAGAGCACCTCTTGCGGGTCCTCGGTATAGCCTGAGAAGAACTCGTCGTAGGCGCTCGTGACGCGCCGCGGCGTCTCGCGCAAGCCCTCGCGTTCGGGATCGTCGCCGGCATAGGCGATCAGCGTGCGGACGGCCTCCTCGGCCTCCTCCCGTGACGGTCGCACGATGCCTGGCCCGCGGCCGATCTCGGTTTGCGCCCTTGTCCGCAGCTTCTTAACCGTGGCGTCCATAAGACTGAAACTTTCCTTGTCTGGCTCAACGCATAGGGCCGTCGGCCGTTTCAATTGGGATAGTATAGCCGGCTCGTCAAGCCACCGGTCCCGCGCCCCTCTTATCCTCGCACCCGGCTGCATATATAATGCGTGATTTCCGCCTGCAAGGCGAGCCCAGCTGACCAAGACCGCAGCATGACACTACCTGACGACATCTACAGCCAGCGCATCCTCGAGCTTGCCGCCGCCATGCCGCGCACGGCAAGACTTGCGGCGCCCGAGGCCTCGGCCACGGCCCATTCCAAGCTCTGCGGCAGCACGGTGACGGTCGACCTTGCCATGGAGGGCGACGTGGTTAGCGGCTATGGCCAGAGCGTGAAGGCCTGTCTCCTCGGCCAGTCGGCGGCTTCGGTGATGGGCCGCGAGGTCATCGGGGCAAGCGCGGCGGAGTTGCGCGCGGTGGGCGGGGCGATGCGGAAGATGCTGAAAGAGGGCGGCCCGCCGCCCCAAGGCAAATGGGGCGACCTCGCCATGCTCGAGCCCGTGCGCAGCTACAAGGCGCGCCATGCCTCGACGCTGCTGGTGTTCGACGCGGTCGAGGACGCGATCGCGCAAATCGAGGCGAAGCGAGCGGCACGTCGTGGCGAGACCCACGCGGATCAAGCAAACCCTGCGTAAGGAGTCGCGGCCGGGCGAGGTCTAACGAATGAGGGTTTGATGGAAAAGGCGAAAACCAATGCATGCTGGCTCGATCCGGCAACCGTGACGCCTCGGACTGGCGGCGGCTATCCCAAACCGTTCCATGAGCCGCTCGCCGGCCGAGAGAAGCGCGCGCTCGGCGATCCCCTAGGGCTCAGCCAGTTCGGCGTCAATCTAGTGACGCTCGCTCCGGGTGCGTGGTCCTCGCAGCGCCATTGGCATGAGAACGAGGATGAGTTCGTTTATGTCCTCGAGGGGGAGATTACCCTCATCACCGACGCCGGCGAGACGGTTCTGAGTCCTGGGATGGTCGCCGGCTTCCCTGCCGACAAATCCGACGGGCATCATTTGATCGATCGCACCGATAAACCTGCGCTCTATCTCGAGGTTGGAACGCGCCTGTCGACGGAGATCGCCCATTACAGCGACATCGATCTCGGTGGGCGGCAGGAGAAAGGGCGCTTTGTTTTCACGCGCAAGAACGGCGAGCCTTACCCATGAGCCGCGTCGCGCGCGTGGCGAGAGCGCCGCTCTTGGCGGCGATTGCCCTTTACCGCTGGACCGTTTCGCCGCTGCTCGGCGTGAATTGCCGGCATCTGCCCTCCTGCTCCGATTACGCGCGCGAGGCCATCGACACGAATGGGGCGTGGAAGGGCGGTTGGCTTACGTTCTCGCGCCTCTGCCGCTGCCACCCTTGGGGCAGTCACGGCTTCGATCCCGTGCCCGACCTCAGAGACGAGCACCACCCCTTCGCGCCGTGGCGCTACGGCCGCTGGACCGTCACGCAGAACCCCCCGTGACGCGGGGGGCGAAACCCGGTAAAAAGCCCTCGCATCCGATCAATCTCTTACCTGCGTTGGTACGCAGGAGTGAGAGGAAGCAACGCATGATTTCCCTGACATTTCCTGATGGTTCCGCCCGCGACTTCAAACCAGGAGTCACAGGGCGCGAGGTGGCAGAGCAGATTGCAAAATCGCTCGCCAAGAAGGCGGTCGCGGTCACGCTCGACGGCCAAGTCCGCGATCTCGCCGAGCCCATCAAGGCCAACGCCAAAATCCGCATCCTGACCCGCGACGACCCCGAGGCGCTCGCGCTCATCCGCCACGACGCGGCGCATGTGATGGCTGAGGCGGTGCAGGAGCTTTACCCGGGCACCCAGGTCACCATCGGGCCCATGATCGAGAACGGCTTCTATTACGATTTCGCCCGCGATGAGCCCTTCACTCCCGACGACCTTCCCGTCATCGAGGCCAAGATGGCCGAGATCATCGCGCGCGACTCGCCCTTTACCTGCGAAGTCATGGACCGGAAGAAGGCAAAGGAGCTTTTCAAGAAGAAGGGCGAAACCTTCAAGCTCGAGCTGATCGACGCCATCCCCGAAGGGGACGAGATCAGAATCTACTCGCAACGGGAGTGGCTCGATCTCTGCCGCGGGCCGCATATGACCTCGACGGGGAAGGTGGGCAAGGGCTTCAAGCTCTTGAAGATCGCCGGCGCCTATTGGCGCGGGGATTCGACCAAGCCCATGCTCCAACGCATCTACGGCACGGCGTGGGCCAGCGAGCAGGACCTCAAGGCCTATCTCCACCAGCTCGAGGAGGCCGAGAAGCGTGACCACCGCCGCTTGGGCCGCGAGATGGACTTGTTCCATTTCCAAGAGGAGGCGCCTGGCGCGGTGTTCTGGCACCCCAAGGGCTGGGCGCTGTTCACGGCGCTGATCGCCTATATGCGCCGGCGCCAGAACGCTTGGGGCTATGTCGAGGTCAACTCTCCCGACATGATGGAGCGCAGGCTATGGGAGCAGTCGGGCCATTGGGAGAAGTTCGGCGACCTTATGTATGTCACCGAGACGCCGGACGAACGCATCTATGCGTGCAAGCCCATGAACTGTCCGGGGCATGTGCAGATCTTCAAGCACGGGCTGAAAAGCTATCGCGATCTTCCTTTGCGCATCGCCGAGTTCGGCAAGGTGCATCGCTACGAGCCCTCGGGCGCGCTGCATGGGCTGTTGCGCGTGCGCCATTTCACGCAAGACGATGCTCATATCTTCACGACCGAGGACCAGATCACCGAAGAGTGTGTGAAGCTCAACGAGCAGATGCTGTCGATCTATCGCGACTTCGGCTTCGAGGATGTCCGTATCAAATTCTCGGACAGGCCGGCGAAGCGGGTCGGCTCGGACGAGGTGTGGGACAAGGCTGAAGCGGCGTTGAAGCGCGCGGTTGAGGCGGCCGGCCTCACCTTTGAGCTGAACCCGGGAGAGGGCGCCTTCTACGGGCCTAAGCTCGAATATGTGTTGCGCGACGCCATCGGGCGGGACTGGCAATGCGGCACCATCCAGGTCGACCTCAATCTGCCGGGGCGGCTCGGCGCCTTCTATATCGCGCCGGACGGCGAGAAGACCGTGCCGGTGATGATCCACCGCGCCATGTTCGGCTCGCTCGAGCGCTTCACCGGCATCCTCATCGAGCATTATGCCGGGCATCTGCCGCTGTGGCTCGCGCCGGTGCAGGCGGTAGTCGCCACCATCGTGTCAGACGCCGATGTCTATGCCGAGGAGGTGCTTCAAGGCCTGCAAGCGGCGGGGCTGCGCGCCGAGGCCGATCTCCGCAACGAGAAGATCAACTACAAGGTGCGCGAGCATTCGCTGGCCAAGGTGCCGGTGCTGCTCGTGGTGGGCAAGCGCGAGGCCGAGGAGAAGACCGTGTCGGTGCGGCGGCTTGGGAGCCAAGCGCAGCAAGTGATGACGCTCGATGCGGCGCTCCGCGTGCTCGTCGAGGAGGCCGTCCCGCCGGACCTGCGGCAGGCTGCAAAGACCAAGGCGGCTTAGCAAGCTACCGCGTCGAGGGGCGGAACAGCGCGCCGGGATTGATCAGCGGGGCGTTGGGATCGGCGGGCGAGGCTGGCGCCGAGAAGCCGTCGAATGCCGCGCCGGTATCAGACGACGGCGCGCCCTCGCCCGCATAGGTCCCCCCTGAGGATGGCGGGGGAGGCGCCGGCGGATCGGTGAGCGCCTTGAGCGCCTCGGCAGTGGTGGGGCCGTCGTCGACCACCACCTCGATTTGCTTCGGCTCGCCCTGCTCGATGCTAAACTTGCGCGTATAGCTTGAGCCATTGTGGTCGGCGACCACGGCGTAGCTGCCGGCGGCGAGGATATGGGTCGGCAGCGCGCCGGCATTCTCCTTCACCACGTCGCCGGCTGAGGTAAGGATGGTCCACTTGGTATCGGCGAGGGCCTCGCCCCCCAGCGTCTGCACCAGCTTGAAGGTGGTCTTGGCTCCCGTCTGCTTGACGGTCGCCTCGGTGATCTTGCCGGGCTCGACCGTCACGTCGGCCCGAACGGTCGCGTTGGCGTCGCCGTAGAGGCTGGCGACGTGATAGGCGCCGGCATTCAGCCTGATGATCACGCCAGGCTTGGCGCTGCCGAGGATGGTGTGGCGATTGCCGAACTGATCCTCCTCGTCGGACTGGATGTCGAAGCGGACGCTTCCCTCGGGCAGGGGCTCGCCATTGCCGAGTACGGCGGCAAGCTTCAGCCCGCCGGTGTTGAGGACGAAGGTCTCCTCCAGCGAGCGGCCGCTTTCCACTTTGATCTTCTTGGTGAGGTTGGAGAGGCCGTAGGCGGCATTGACCAGGTAATCGCCAGGAAGGAGCGCTGCCGTGGGCATGGCCTCGTGGTGGGTGCTGAGCAGCTTGCGGCTGCCGTCAGAAGAGGCCATGTCGGCATAAACGCGCCAGGTCAGCCCCGACTGCAGTTTGGGTCCGGCCTCGGTGACCAGGGCCTGGAATGTGACGGGGACGGGGAGCTGAACCTGGGGGGCGGCAGATTTCGACAGGGCGCCCGGTTGGGCGAGCGTCACGCCCTCGCCTGCGGGAGGTGCTGCTTGAGCAGGGGCGGGTCGAGCGAGCAACACGGTCTGACCTGGAGGAGGCGGCGTAAGCGGGGGCGGCGCGATTGCCACCGATTGGACTACCTTCACAGGCGGTGCGCCAGTCGTGGGAACTGGGGCGGTCGTGGCCTGCTCGGCGGGAGGTGCTGCGCCGTGGAGAAGGGCCACGCCTGGAAGAGGTGCCACGCCTGGAGGAGGCGCTGTTGATTTCAGCACGGCCGTCTCGCCGGCAGGTTGCTCGGCCGGCGCTGGCGAAGGGCCCGATTTCTGCATCGCCGATAGATTGCCGTCGGCGACCTCGCCGCGTGCGGGCGCAGCCTCTTGCGGGGCTAGGGCCTCCGGCGGGGGTTCGGCGATGCCGCCCTCGGCGCCTTCGGCCGCCGCTTCCGGCGTGCCAGCGTCGCCGCCGCCAGCGGTCGCGGCAGCTTGCGGGGACGGCGCCGCCGGCAATGCGATGGCGTCGAGAATCGTGGCGAGTCCTTGCTTGAGCTCGTTCGCATTGCTCGCGGTGACAAAGGTTCCTCCCGTCGCGCCGGCAATGCAGCTCAAGGGTTTCAGCCCGTCGGCCTTGGCGTCGAAGCCTATAACGTGAATGCGCAAGCCTTGCGACTTCTGCTTCAGCGCGGCCGCCGTAGCGCAGATGTCGGCGTCGCAGGTGTCGCCGCCGTCGGCGATGAGGACGATGTCGAGCTTGGCGCCCTTCGCCTCCGTGCCCTTGGCGGCGTCGCTCAAAGCGGCCGCGATAGGGGCTTGGCCTTTCGGCTCGATCTTGCCGAGGAGCTTCTCTTGCGTCGCTGCCGTGAGCTCTCCCGGCTTCGCCAGGATCTCGCTGTCAGCGCAGTTTGATGCCTTGCGATGGCCGAAGGCCACGAGACCAAACGATAGACGATCACCGTAAGCGCCCACGGCCTGACCAAGCGCTGCGCGCGCGGCGTCGACCTTGCTCGTGCTGCCGAGCTTGGCGACCATGCTGCTCGAGCCATCGAGCACGAGGATGGTGGCCGGAAGGCTAGCCTCCGCGGCGGGCGGAGCTGCGTCTTTGGCTGCGGCGGTCCCCGCTCCAACAAGAGCAGCGGCCAAGAGCATGAGCTTTGGCCCCGCGCAGCGTTTCCCCCGCATAGCGTTCGCTCCGATCAGCCGGCCGCCAGGTGTTATACCCGCTTCCGCGATGCGCAACGGAGCGAAATTCGGTCGCGAATGAGGCCGATTTGGGGTGCCTCAGAAGGCCGGAATCCGCCATTGTTCGCCGCAAGTTTTCGCGATAGGGAACGCGACCTTAGCTGCACAGCGTGAGCTCATGTCTAACCCCACCATCGACCTCCTCCTCACCCGCCGCTCGGTCTCGGCCAATAGCCTTGGCGAACCTGGCCCAAACGAGGCCGAGCTCGAGCTGATCCTGAGGGCCGCCTCGCGCGTTTCCGACCACAAGAAGCTCGTGCCCTGGCGCTTCCTTCTGTTTCAGGGAGAGGCGAGGGCGAGGTTCGGCAAAGTGCTCGCCGAAGTGTGCCGCGCCGAGGAGAGCGACCCAGGCCAGTTCCGGCTGGAGAACGAGGCGGGCCGGTTTATGCGGGCGCCTCTCGTCATCGCCGTGATCTCGCGCGTGGTGAAGAACCCGGCAGTGCCGGAATGGGAGCAGATCCTCTCGGCGGGCGCCGCCTGCCAGAACCTCCTTATCGCCGCCACGGCGCTCGGCTTCGGGGTGCAATGGATCACCGAATGGTGCGGCTACAGCAAGGGCGTGCGCCAAGCCATGTCGCTTGCCGATAACGAGCGGGTCGCCGGTTTCGTCTATATTGGCACGGCGAAGGAGAAGCCCGAGGAGCGGGAGCGGCCGGCGCTTGCCGATATCGTCGCGCCCTGGAGCCCATAGAGCGAAATCTCTTCAGATTGAATAGCGATTTCGCTCTAGATTTTTATTTGAGCATGATTTTTTCGGAAAACCGGTTCCCACGTTTCCGGATCATGCTCTAGGCGTTTGTCCTCCCGGAGGAAGCGGGCGGGGAGAGTTGTCATGTTCTACGATGCAGTCGCCAACACCCATGGGCTCGCCCTTGACCCGTTCAAGGCGCTGGTTGC
This sequence comes from Methyloceanibacter sp., assembly GCA_035997285.1. Classification (GTDB taxonomy): domain Bacteria; phylum Pseudomonadota; class Alphaproteobacteria; order Rhizobiales; family Methyloligellaceae; genus Methyloceanibacter. Next base: position 17,845 of record DASYIU010000363.1, read on the forward strand.
GCCAAGGCCGATTGGCTGGATCTCGACGCTCGGCAAGAACGGTGTGGTCAATCTCGCCCCGTACAGTTTCTTTAACGCGGTGTCGGAAGATCCGCATTTCGTGATGTTCGCTTCCGGCGGCCGCAAGGACAGCCGGCGCAATGCTGAGGAGACGGGAGAGTTCGTCTGCTCGCTCGCCACCTACGCGCTGCGCGAGGCGATGAGCAGGACCTCGGCCCCGGTCGGCCCGGAGGTCGACGAGATGCGGCTTGCGGGACTCACGCCGGCGCCCTCGCGCCTCGTGTCGCCGCCGCGGGTGAAGGAGTCGCCGGTCGCCTTCGAATGCCGCTATTGGCGGACCATCGAGCTTCCGGGCAAGAATGGCGCCCCCGGCACCCACGCCATCGTGCTCGGCCAGGTGGTGGGCGTGCACATCGCCGACGAGGCGATCGTCGACGGCAGGGTCGACGTAACCAAGCTCCAGCCCATCGCCCGGCTCGGCTATCGCGACTACGCCGTGATCGACGAGGTCTTCTCGCTGTGATCCGGGGCGAGGCGCCCTGAGCCGCGTCTCAGAAGCCGAACTGCTCAGCCAGGACACGCTCGGCAAGGGTATGGCCGGGATCGAACATCATGAAGATGTCGATGCCGCTTTCCTCCATCACCTCGACCTTGACCACGTCGCGGAACTCGGTGTTGTCGGCCACCGCGCTCACCGGCCGCTTGTCGGACTCGAGCGCCTCGATGGTGACCTTGGCGTCATTTGGAAGGAGCGCGCCACGCCAGCGCCGCGGGCGGAAGGGGCTGATCGGGGTGAGCGCCAGCAGCGGCGCGTTGATGGGCAGGATCGGCCCATGGGCGGAGAGATTGTAGGCGGTGCTGCCGGCCGGCGTGGAAACCAGCAAGCCGTCGCAAATGAGCTCGTCGAGCCGAACCTTGCCGTCCACCGCGATCCTGAGCTTGGCGGCCTGATAGAGCTGCCGAAACAGCGAGGCCTCGTTGATGGCGAGCGCCTCGTGCTTGGCGCCGTGCTTGTCGTGCGCCGTCATGCGGAGCGGGTGGATGATGGTGATCTCGGCGCTCTTAAGCCGCTCCTTGAGATGGTCCTCGCTGTAGTCGTTGAGGAGGAAGCCGATCGAGCCGCGGTTCATGCCGTAGATCGGAATGCGGCTGTTGAGATGGCGGTGCATGGTCTGCAGCATCAGCCCGTCGCCGCCTAAGGCAACAATGGCGTCGGCCCGGCCTGCCGCCACGTTGCCGTAGCGCGCCGCGAGCCGTTGCAATGCCTCCTCGGCCTCCTTGGTCTCGCTGGCAACGAAGGCGATTTTGTCGAACCCGGGCATAATGGTTTCGCTGCGCTTGGAGCGGAGTTAAGAAGCGGGCACTATAAACGCGACGGCGCCCCTGCAATGCAAGTCTCTCGCGGGCGGGATGGTGAATTCATGGGGAACGACGACCGGCCGGTCCTGATCTATACGACCTTCCCGGGCCTCGATGAGGCAAAACGGGTGGGCCACGCGCTCGTCACAGCGCGGCTTGCCGCTTGCGTCAACATGTTCCCGGGCATGATCTCGATCTTCGAATGGAAGGGCGCCCGCGAGGAGGCGGGCGAGGTCGCCATGATCATCAAGACGCAGGCGTCCTTGACCGAGGCGGTGCTCGCCGAGACGAAGCGGCTCCACCCTTACGAGCTGCCGGCGCTGCTCGTGTTGCCGACGGATGGCGGCAGCGCCGAATATTGCGGCTGGATCGTAAGCCAGACGGCAAGCCCGGACGCCCCATGAGCCAAGGCGCTTACGTGCTCGCCATCGACCAGGGGACGACGAGCACGCGCGCCATCCTGTTCGATGCGCGGGGACACGCTTGCGCCACGGCGCAAGTCCCGCTCACCCAGTTCTATCCGGCGCCGGGGCAGGTGGAGCACGACCCCGAGGAGATATGGCGCTCCGTGCTGCAGGTCGTGCGCGCCGTGCTGAGCGAGGTCGGCACACGATCCGTCGTTGCCATCGGTATCACCAATCAGCGCGAGACCGCGGCCGTTTGGGAGCGGGCGACCGGCAAGCCGCTTGCCAAGGCCATCGTCTGGCAGGACCGGCGCACCGCCGATCTCTGTGCCGCGCTCGCGCAAGAGGGCTGGGGTGCCCACGTCGCAGAGGTGACCGGCCTCGTCATCGATCCCTATTTCTCGGCGACCAAGCTTGCCTGGCTGCTGACCAATGTGCCAGGGCTCGACGCCAGAGCACGGGCAGGGGAGGTGTGCTTCGGGACCATCGACAGCTTCCTCCTGTTCAAGCTCACCGGCGGCAGGCTGCACGCTACCGACGCGACCAACGCCGCCCGCACCATGCTCTTCGACATCAGGTCTGGGCGGTGGGACGAGCGGATGCTCGATCGCCTTTCCGTGCCGCGCGCGATGCTGCCCGAGCTACGCGACAGCCAGAGCGATTACGGGGTCACGGAGCACGCGCATTTCGGTGCGGCAATCCCAATCAGAGGCGTCGCTGGCGATCAGCAAGCCGCGGCTTACGGCCAGGCTTGTTTCACGCCGGGCATGCTCAAGGCGACTTACGGCACGGGCTGCTTCGTCCTCGCCAATACGGGAGAGGAGAAGGTGGTCTCCGCCACGCGCATGCTCTCGACCATCTTCCATCAGCTCGAGGGGCGCCGCGCTTACGCCTTGGAGGGCGCGATCTTCATGGCCGGCGCCACGGTGCAATGGCTCAGGGACAGTCTCGGCCTGATCGATTCTGCGGCAGAGAGCGAAGCCTTGGCCAGGGAGGCCGACCCCAAGTCAGCCGTTTATCTCGTTCCGGCCTTCCAGGGCCTTGGCGCCCCGTTGTGGGATGCTAACGCGCGGGGCGCGATCCTCGGGCTGACCCGCGCCGCATCGAAGGCCGATATCGTCGCGGCGGGGCTCGAGGCGGTCGCCTTCCAAACCCGCGACCTTTTGACCGCCATGGGGCGCGATATAGCGGCGAGCGGCATTCCGGCGCCGCCAGGTTTGCGGGTCGATGGCGGGATGACCGGCAACGCCTGGCTCATGCAGCGGCTCGCCGACATTCTCGGGCAAAGGGTGGAGATTGCGCTGAACCCCGAGACGACGGCGCTCGGCGTCGCCTACCATGCCGGGCAGGCGGTCGGTTTTTTCGGGAGCGCCGATGAGCTTGCTAAAACCTGGGAGCCGGCTTCCGCTTACGAACCCAAGATGAGCGAGGCCGAGAGGGAGGCGCGCTATGGCGGCTGGCTCGATGCCGTGGCGAGGGTCAGGACCGAAGGCGCAAGCTGAGGGTTGCCAATGGAAACCGAAGGTGAGTGGGGCCCGACTAGGCCGCAGCAGGGGATCTTTGTATCTTTGTGGTACCGTCATAACACCGTCACAGAGTATCGGCATGCCCCTTTGGCCGGGCAAGGAGGAGACGAGCAATGGCGATGGCAGCGATTGATTTTCAACTTCTGGCCAATGCAGGCTTTCCTCCCGCCACGTTTAAGCTGGGCGAGGTCATCTTCACGGAGGGCGACAAGGGCGACAAGATGTACGTGATCCGATCCGGCGAGGTCGAGATCGAGCGGGACGGCACGATCGTGGAGAAACTGTCGCAGGGAGGCATTTTCGGTGAAATGGCCCTGATCGATGGGTCGCCCCGGGCCGCCACGGCGCGGGCCGCGACGCCTTGCGAGGTCGCCCCCATCACCGAGAAGAGCTTCCTCTTCCTGGTGCATGAAACGCCATTCTTCGCCATTGCGGTAATGCGCACTCTCGCCGAACGGTTGAGGCGCTCCCACCCCCACGCCTGACGTCTCGGGGTTGCGGCTGACCTGCGGCTTGCCATTGCGGCTGGCCCCAGCCATGATCGGCCGCGCATCAACCCGTAGAGTTTCCGCATAACGCCCTTGTCGCTGCTCGCGAATCTGGCGCTCCGGCGCCCGCGTAATATCGAAGCGTCAACGCTTGGGCGGGACGCGTTGGCGGGCGTTATCTCGGCCGTCGTCAACATCGCCTACTGCATCTCCTTCAGCGCCCTGATCTTCCAGGGCACGATCGCGGCGGGCTTTCCGCTCGGGCTTGCCGCGCTGATCATGGGCACGGCGGTCACCGGCCTCGTCGTTGCGCTCACCACCACGCTCGTTCCCGCAGATGCCGGCCCCGATACGCCGGCGGTCGCGGTCATGAGCGTGCTCGCCAGCACGGTCGCGGCGGGGCTCGCGGCGAAGAATGCCAGCACCGACGCTATGGTCGTCAACGTGCTCGTCGCCATCTCGGTGAGCACGTTCCTGACCGGCGTGCTGCTGTTCGGGGTGGGGTCCTTAAAGCTTGGCCAATGGCTGCGCTTCGTTCCCTATCCCGTCATCGGCGGCTTTCTCGCGGCCTCGGGCTGGCTTCTGATGACCGGCGGTTTGGAGGTGATCACCGGCACCAACCTGACGGCTGCGCCCTCGAGCTGGGCGCCGCTCGTCTCCGCCGACTTTGCGCCGCAGATCGGCGTCGGTCTCCTCTTCCCGCTGCTCATCGTCATATTGCGGCGATGGGTGCCCGATTACCTCACTCTGCCCGTCACCTTCATCGTCTTTCTCGTCATCATGGACGTGACGCTGTTTGGCTTTGTCTCCGATGACGGCGTGCGCGCGGCTTGGTTCCTGAAAGGCGTCGGCGAGCTCAAGCTGTGGTGGCCGCTCAAGGCCATGGTCCAACACGACATCGATTGGGGCGTGATGGCACAGAGCAGCGCCGAAATCGGCGCGGTTTGCGGCGTGACCGCCATCTCCATGCTGCTCGACGTGTCCAGCCTCGAAGTGGCGCGGCAGAAGTCGGCCGACCTCGACAAGGAGTTCAGGAACAACGGGCTTGCCAACATCCTCGCCTCGCTGCTCGGCGGGGTGGCCGGCAATCTGTCGCTGAACAACAGCCTCCTGCTCCAGGAGGCGGGCGCCGTGACCCGGCTGAGCGGGGTGTGCGTCGCCATCTCCGTCAGCATCGTGCTGTTCGCGGGTGCCGATATCGGCAGCGTCGTGCCGAAGGCGATCCTAGGCGGCATGCTCGCTTATCTCGGCGTGATGATTCTGATCGAGGCCTTGGTCAAGTCGCCGGGGGGGCGCTCAACCACCGACCTCGCGCTTGCCGTCGCCATCATGATCGTCATCTGCTTATTCGGCTACCTGCTCGGCGTAGTGCTCGGCGTGGTCGGCGCCTGCCTCATGTTCGCGCTGAGCTATAGCCGCATCGGCGTGATCAGGCGCCACCTCACGCGCTACGAATTTTCGAGCAATGTCGAGCGCTCGCCCGAGCAGTCGCGCTTGTTGCGCGAGGAGGGCAAGCGCGTCCACGTGTTCTGGCTCTCGGGCTTCATCTTTTTCGGCTCGTCGAACGGCCTGTTCGAGCGCATCAAGCGGGTCATCGAAGGGCAAAAGGAGAAGCCGGTCGGCTTCGTGGTGCTCGACTTCGGCTCCGTTCCGGGCGTCGACACCTCGGCGGTGTTGAGCCTGGTCAAACTCCGCAACTATTGTGAGGAGCACGGCGTCACCCTCGGGTTTTCGGGCTTGAACGAGATCATGCAGGCCGGGTTCGAGAAGGCCGGCTTCTTCGGCAGCACGAGGCCGCATCAGGTGTTCGGCAGCCGCAACGAGGCGATCGAATGGTGCGAGGACATGCTCCTCATGCATCATGAGGTGGGCGACGCCTCGACCCATAGCTTCGAGAGCTGGGTGCGCGCCGAGTTCGGCGGCCAGATCGATTTCGACCGCATCGCCTCGTACATGGAGCGGAGCGAGCTGGACAAGGGCGAGTTCCTGTTCAAGCAGGGTGAGCCTGCCGATTCCGTGGTGCTGCAGGCCTCGGGCTGCGTCGCCATCACCATCATCGATGAGCATGGCCGCCCGATGCGCTTAAGACGCATGGTCGGACATACGGTGGTGGGAGAGATGGGGTTCTATCGCGGGGTGCCGCGCACCGCGCACGTGATCGCCGAGGGACCGACCGTCGTCTACCGGCTGACGCGGGCCGCCTTCGAAAAGATGCAGGTGGAAGATCCCGCCGCCGCCGGAGCCTTCAACCAGCTCATCATCCGGCTGCTCTCGGATCGTCTCGAGTTCGCCAATCGCGAAATCTCGGCGCTGCTCTAGGGCGGCCGGCCTT
>DASYIU010000364.1:0-1635 GCA_035997285.1 Methyloceanibacter sp.
GTCATGCCCGCGAAAGCGGGCGACTTTAGCAGTAACGATCTTGCGGTGGTTACTGGATTGCGCGGTCAAGCCGGGCAATGACAAGAAATAGGGTTAGCGGTCAACCAAATCAAAACAACAGCGACAGCGCGATGGCCGCGAGCGCCAGCGCGCCGACCCAAATGCCGATGCGGGTCATGCGATTCTGGCGGCTTTGCGCCTCAGCCAGACGTTCGACGGTATCGTTGTCGAGGCGCAAGCCCTCCTCGGCCATGGCGGCGAAGGCATCTGCCGTGCGCTCGGCTTGGCCGAGCAACTTCGGGATGTCGCCGACGAAGCGACCGACGCTCGCCGCCCCTTCCGCCGCCGCCTCGATGCGGGCGCCGGGGCCAAGCTCCTTCTCCAGCCACTCCCGCACTACCGGGTCTGCCACCACCCACATGTTCAGCTCCGGGTCGAGGTTCCGTCCCACGCCTTCGACCACCACCATGGTCTTTTGCAGGAGAAGCAGCTCGGGCCGCGTCTGCATGTCGAAGACCTCGGTATATTGGAAGAGCTGGCCCAACACTTGGGCCATCGAGATCTCGTTGGCCGGCCGGTCCATGATCGGCTCGCCGATGGCGCGCAGCGCTTGGGCGAATTGGGCGACCGAATGCTTGCGCGGCACGTAGCCGGCCTCGAAATGCACCTCGGCAACGCGGCGATAGTTGCGGGTGATGAAGCCGTGCAGGATCTCGGCGAGGAAGCGCCGCTCCTTCATGCCAAGTCGCCCCATGATGCCGAAATCGACGGCGACGATGCGGCCCTGATCGTCGATGAACAGATTTCCCGGATGCATGTCGGCATGGAAGAAGCCGTCGCGCATGGCGTGGCGGAGGAAGGTCTGCATCAGCCGAGCGCCGAGTGCCTTCAAGTCATGGCCGGCTGCGCGCAAGGCCGCATGGTCGGCGATGGGGATGCCGTCGATCCATTCAAGCGTCAGCGCGCGACGCGCGCTCCGCGTCCAATCGACCTCCGGCACGCGGAAGCCTTCGTCGTTCTTGGAGTTCTCGGCGATCTCCGAGATGGCGGCAGCCTCCATGCGCAAATCCATCTCGATGGCGACCGACTTGGCGAGCGTGTCGACCACGGCGATCGGCTGCAAGCGGCGTGAGGGACGATGCAGGCGCTCGACCATGCGGGCGGCGAAGAAATAGCTGTCGAGGTCGCGCTGGAAGCGCTGCTCGATGCCCGGTCTGAGCACCTTTACCGCCACCGGCTTGAGCGTCCCGTCGAGTTGGCGCACCTGCGCCTTATGCACCTGGGCGATCGAGGCGGCAGCGACCGGGGGGCCAAACTCCACGTAAAGCGTGTCGATGGGGCTTCCCAGCGCCTCCTCGACCGCTTGCCGCGCCTCGGCCTGCGAAAAGGGCGGGAGACGATCCTGAAGCGTCGAGAGATCGCCGGCGAGCTCGCGCCCGATGATGTCGTCGCGGGTTGCGAGGAATTGCCCGAGCTTGATGTAGGAGGGCCCGAGCGAGGTGAGCGCCTCTGAGAGCCGCACCTCGTTCCCCGCCTCTCCCGCGCCGTTCTTGCGAAGCGGCGCGGTCACGCGGCTGAACAGCGCAAGCGGCGCCGGCAGGTTCGCCTGTTCGGGCATCACGCGCGCGCCGCTCC
>DASYIU010000365.1:0-2184 GCA_035997285.1 Methyloceanibacter sp.
CCACGTCGCTCTCGGCCACGCCGAAGCGGTGCGCGATGGTCTTCACCTGGTCTGGGCGCAGATCACCCTCCTCCAGCGCCTGCAGTTGGCTCTTTGCCCGCCGCAGATTGAAGAACAGCTTCTTCTGCGCCGCCGTGGTGCCCATCTTCACGAGGCTCCACGAGCGCAGGATGTATTCCTGGATCGCCGCCCTGATCCACCACATGGCGTAGGTGGCGAGCCGGAAGCCCTTGTCGGGATCGAAGCGCTTCACCGCCTGCATCAACCCGACATTGCCTTCGGACATCACCTCCCCGACGGGCAGGCCATAGCCGCGATAGCCCATGGCGATGCGCGCCACGAGCCGCAAATGCGAGGTGACGAGCTGATGCGCAGCGTCGCGGTCGCCATGCTCGCGCCAGCTCTTGGCAAGCATGTACTCCTGCTGCGGCTCCAGCATCGGAAACTGTCTGATCTCTTCGAGGTAGCGTGTCAGCCCGCCATGCGCGCCGACACTCGGCAAACTTCTTGCAGCCATGAGAGCCCGTCTCCAGCGGCCTAGGCGGCCGCATTCTTCTCAAACAAACGGCCCCCCGGCGATTCCCCTCTATAGAACCTTTGCCACTCGGATTAAAGCCTGGCACATGTTCACAGTTCCTTGAAGGCCTCAACGATCTCACCGAGATCCTCAGGAAGCGGACTATTAAATTTGAGTAATGTGCCGGTGACCGGGTGGACGAACGCCAACCTTGCCGCATGCAGGGCCTGGCGGTCGAGGCTCGCGAGCTTGCTGCTAAGGAGCTCGGGAAGCTTGCGGAGCTTAGACTTGAAGCCCTTGCCATAGAGCGGGTCGCCGATCAGGGGATGGCCGATATGGGCAAGATGCACGCGCACCTGATGGGTGCGGCCGGTCTCGAGCGTGCATTCGAGCAGGGAGGCGATTGCGCCAGCACCGCGTCCGAAGGTCGCGACCACGCGCCAATGGGTCACAGCCTGGCGTCCCTTGCCGGCGGGCACCACCGCCATCTTGGTCCGACTCGTGGGATGGCGGCCTACGCGTGCATCGATTCGTCCGTGGCTTCGGGCCGGCGCTCCCCACACCAGCGCGAGATAGCCCCGCTCGAGCTCACCCGAGCGGCCATGGTCGACGAATTGGTCGGACAGCGCGTGGTGCGCTTGATCGGTCTTGGCCACGACCAAAAGGCCGCTCGTGTCCTTGTCGAGGCGGTGGACGATGCCGGGGCGCGCCACGCCGCCGATGCCTGAGAGGCTCGTCCCGCAATGGGCGATGAGCGCGTTGACGAGCGTGCCGGTGACGTGGCCGGCGCCCGGATGCACGACGAGGCCCGCCGGCTTGTCGATGACGATCAGCGCGCCGTCCTCATAGACGATGGCAAGAGGAATGGCTTCACCACCGAGCGCGGGGGCCACGGCAGGCGGGAGGCTGAGCTCGAAGCGGTCGCCCGGTTTGACCCGATATTTCACGTCCTCTATGGTCGCCCCGCCGCATGAGGCGTGGCCCTCTTTGATCAAGGCCTGCACGCGGGTGCGGCTCAGTTGCGGGAGACGCTCGCTCAAGAAGCGGTCGAGCCGCAGGCCGGCATGGCTCGTATCGGCTTCCGCCATGAGAAGCTCGGCGCGATCGGTTTTGCTTGGAAGTGACATGAGGTCTCAAACGATGGCTGTGGCCGGCGAGCCAGACAATACTCCCTTGCCGGGGACGGTGTTCAGCCCGCGTCAGGTGCGGCTGCTGAAATTCGCCGTGATCGTGATGGGGCTTCTGCTCGTCGGGGGCTTCGCCTTCGTGCTTGCGGCCATTGTCTATCAGGCCTCGCGCGGAGGGCAAGACGGAGCGGCGGCAGGTGGCGCGGCCGCGAACGGGGTCGAGACCGAACTCGCAATAGCCAAGGATGCGAGCGTCGGCGCGCTCTCCCTTGACGGCGACCGGCTCGCGATCCATCTGAACTCGGGAGCGGGCCCCGAGATCGCCGTGGTCGACCTCAAAACCGGGAAGATCCTCGCCCGCATCAGGCTGAAGCCGCAATAGGCCTTGATCGGCCTTCGAAGCCCACGCTATAGCTTTAAGCTAGTGCTTGGCGAAAGCGCATGCCCCGTTCGTCTAGTGGCCTAGGACGCTGGCCTCTCACGCCGGAAACAAGGGTTCAATTCCCTTACGGGGCGCCAACAAAATCAACCAATTAGATC
>DASYIU010000366.1:0-2765 GCA_035997285.1 Methyloceanibacter sp.
ATCAAGCAGAACGCCAACCGCGCCGCGGGACTCGTGCGCCAGCTGCTTGCCTTCTCGCGCCAGCAGACCTTGCGGCCGCAGGTGCTGGCGCTCGGCGACGTGCTCTCCGAGCTCTCCATCCTGCTTGGCCGGCTGCTCGGCGAGAATATCGAGCTGACGTTGGATCAGGCCAACGACCTTTGGTCGGTCAAGGCCGATCTCCATCAATTCGAGCAGGTCATCCTCAATCTCGCGGTCAATTCGCGCGACGCCATGCCCGACGGCGGCAAGCCCGTCATCCGCACCGCCAATGTCAGCGAGCGGGAGTCGCGGGAACTCGGCCAGCGCCACATTCCACCGGGCGAGTATGTGCTGATCGAGGTGCGCGACACCGGCACCGGCATGAGCGAGGAGGTCAAGGTAAAGATCTTCGAGCCGTTCTTCTCGACCAAGGAGATCGGCCGGGGCACCGGACTTGGCCTTTCCACCGTCTACGGCATCGTCAAGCAGACCGGCGGCTATATCTTCGCCGAGAGCGCGGAGGGGAACGGCACCACCATGCGTGTCTACCTGCCGCGCTATATCGAGACGGCGCGCGAGGTGGAGCAGAGCCGGAGTGAGCGCCGTCCCGCCGAGAAGCCCAAGGACTTGACCGGACGCGGCACCGTGCTTCTCGTCGAGGACGAGGACGCGGTGCGAAGCTTCGCGGCGCGGGCGCTCGCCCAGCGCGGCTATCATGTGCTCGAGGCGACCACCGGCGCCGAGGCGCTCGATGTCTTCTCGAACTACGACGGCGAGGTAGACCTCGTGGTCAGCGACGTGGTGATGCCGGAGATGGACGGCCCGACGCTGATGGCGAAGCTCCGCCTCGAGCGCCCGGACTTGAAGATCATCTTCATCTCCGGCTACGCCGAGGATTCCTTCCGCCGCCACCTCGCCGAGAACGAGGACTTTATGTTTTTGCAGAAGCCGTTCGATCTCAAGGAGCTGGCGGCCGCGGTCAAAGCGGCGCTGCAGGGCTGACCTGGGGCATGCCGCTTCTTGTCATTGCCCGGCTTGACCCGCCTGCGGGCCGAAGCCCAGAAGCGAGCCTCCGTGTCACCAAACTCTTCGGCGAGGCGAAGGCCCGGGCAATCCAGTAATCCCAGCTTTGGCCATATTGCTCAGGGCAGTGGTTGCTGGATCACCCGCTTTCGCGGGTGTTGACGCCGTGAGAAAGGCGAGGGGCTTCCCTTTGCCATCGATCGCCACTACACGCGGGGACTGAGCCCTGATCCCCGCACATGTTCAGTTGGAGCGTTCGCGTGCCGGATTACGAGATCGTGCCGCCGGAGGAAACCGGCCAGCCCACACGAAGACGCCGCGCCAAGCCGCGCATGCCGGCCTTCACCATCCACCGCTATGGCGGGCGGCTGATCTATTTCTGGTTCGGCATGCGCTTCGGCACGCTGATGAAACTGTTCAAGCGCGGCCGCTTCTCATTCACCCTGAACTGCCTCCCCGACACGTTGTTATTGTTCGTCTGGGTGCCGTGGAACTCGGTCCTCTATTGGATCTCGGAAGCGAAATACCGCAAGCGCGCGGAGAAGGTGCCACTCGGCGAGCCGCCCATCTTCGTCATCGGCCACTGGCGCACCGGCACCACGCTGCTGCACGACCTCTTCTCGACCGATCCGAACCTTGCCTACCCCACCACCTATGAGTGCTTCTTCCCGCACCACTTTCTCCTCACCGAGGGCACGCTCCCCAAGGCGATGAAAGTGCTGCTGCCGAAGAAGCGCCCTCAAGACGACGTGCCGGTCGGCTTCGATCGCCCGCAGGAGGAAGAGTTCGGCATGATGATCCTGGGGCAGGGGACGCCCTACATCACTCATGCCTGGCCGCGCTTCGGCCCCGCCGACAGCGACTATCTCGACTTCAAGGGCGTGGCGGAGAAAGACAAGAAGACGTGGGCCGACGCCTATATGTGGCTTTACCGGCGCCTCGTGCTCAAGCATGGCGGTAAAAGGCTGGTGATGAAGACGCCGGCCAACGCCGCGCGCCTCAAGCTCCTCACCAAACTCTTCCCCGACGCCCGTTACGTCTATCTCGCGCGCAATCCACTCGACGTGTTTCCTTCCACAGTGAAGCTCTGGCGCGCGCTCTATTCGACCCAGGGCCTGCACAACCCGCCGCATCTCGACCCCTGGCTCGACGACTATGTGCTCGACATGTTCGCGCGGCTGACCGAGGACTATGAGGAGGATCGCCACCTCATCCCCAAGGGGCACCTGGTCGAGCTCCGCTACGAGGACTTCGTCAAGGACCCGGTCTCAAACATGCGCGATATCTACACGTGCCTGGACATTGGCGGGTTCGAGAAGGCCGAGGGACCGATGCGCGAGTTTCTCGGGGACCGCTCCGAGCACCGCGTCTCGTCCTATCAGCTGCCCGAGCCGCTCAAGCGCAAGGTCATCGCGCGGCTCAAGCCCTATATCGACCGCTTTTTGTATCGTGACGCCGTTGAAGCCAAGCCTGGGGCCCCGCCCAAGGTGGCGGTCAGCGAGCCGGAACGCTCCCAGCGGTCAGGGCTGTGATTCGCGCTTGTCTCGCTCCGCGTGGACCGGGGAGGGCCGGGAGGCTCGCTATTGGGCCTTGACAGGCTAAGCCAAAACACCGGGAAGAAACACGGCCGGGCCAGATGGCGCTCCACGCGATCGCCTTGGCGAAGCTTGGCCCACACCCGGACACAAAAAGCAGAGATGTTGGCGTCGGCTGACGTGTTCTATGATTTGCAGATGAACAGA
>DASYIU010000367.1:0-5437 GCA_035997285.1 Methyloceanibacter sp.
AAACACGATGGGCGAGTCGGTATCCGGAATTTCGTCCAACTCCTCGACGAAGATCGCGCCCTTGGCCTTCAGCGTCTCCACCACGTAGCGGTTGTGGACGATGGCATGACGCACATAAACGGGCGCGCCATATTTGGCGAGCGCCAGCTCGACGATCTGGATGGCGCGGTCGACGCCGGCGCAGAATCCCCGCGGGGCGGCGAGATAGATGGTGAGGGGAGGACAGTCGAATTGCCGCCCGTTAGCCATAAATGTGCCGTTCATCGGCGCCTCAGTAAGGAGGTTAAACGAGCTGCAAGAGGCCGGGCCGTGAGCTGCTCAAGTCTGTCCTTGTCGCGCTTGCCGAGGGCGGATAGTTTGGCGCCCATTGCGGGAGACCGGAAGCTCGCGACAACATCAAAGCAATTAGGTCAAGCCCGGCATATCAGGCGGGGATGCCTGGCATGTCAAGCCGAGGACGGGGTGAGTTGAGGCGTTCCGACGCTCTTTGCTGGGTGCGCCCATGCTGCCTTGCGGGGCTGCTTGCCGTTCCCGTTGTCGTCTCCGGCTGCGCCGTCTCAAAGCTTGCCAATCCCTTTCGCTCGGGCAGCGAGGACACCTCCGCTTCCGCCGTAACCCCTGACCGCCTGCTCGAGACGGCCAAGGCCGATTCGGGGGAGGACCTGCCGGGAGGCTTGAGCTCCCACTGCCCGCAAGTCGTGGCTTGGCCGCGCGACCGGCTGCTCACCATCTACCAGCCGGGCCATACCGGCGACAGCCTCTCCGTCGTCCATCGTGGCGAGATCACCAAGATGGCGCGCGAATGCCAGATCTATTCCGATCGCGTTGTCGTCAAATACGGCTTTGCCGGCCGCGTGCTGCTCGGACCCAAGGGCGCACCGGGCACTGTGAACCTGCCGGTGAACATCCGCGTCGCCGGTTCCGAGCAGAAAACGCTTGCCACCGACAAGATGAGCATCGCCACCACCATCCCGCAAGGCGATCCGGTCGGCTATTTCTCCATGGTGCGGGAGATCGCCTTCCCCATCCAGATCGGCACACGGCCCGAGGACTACAAGGTGTTCGTGGCCTTCGACCACAACGTGCCCGGCGCGGGTTAGCCCGCCAAATCCAAGCGTTAAGCGGCCGGTTTCTCTGTGAGCCGGGGCCAGACGCCCCACTATCTTCATTTTGCTGCCAAAAAATTGATCCAACGCCTTGGTAGACCCATGCTGGGACACACCAACGGGATGATCGTTCGACATACGGTCAGGGAACCGCATCACGTCGTTGACCGTTGAGAAAGTTACAGAGGGATTTGCAGCGTCAGTGCAAGAGCAGTCGTCGTCGCCCTTAGGGCGCGCGTCTTTGTCGACTCGTTGAGTTCGCTGCCTTCTGCGCGTTCCGTGGATAGCGTCAGTGACAGGTGAGAACGGAAGAGATGCGAATCTTTCCGCTGCGCGTGTTTGGCTCGAACGGGAGGGGTCGGTAAAGACCAGCGAGTCCATGGGACAACTCAAGCTCATCCCTCAGGCCGATAAGACTGGCGGTCACCGCGGCGTCGCGGAAAAAGCCAGTCGTCATACGTTAAGCGCGGGAGAACGCACGCGGCCGATGCAACGCATTGCAACCGCGAAGGTTACGAGAAATCCGCCGCGTGGAGGCGACCCGCAAAAAGCTGCTCAGCTAGAGCGGCCCCCGGTTGCGGCTCCCGAGCCTAGGCCGGTTACGCCTACCGACCCCACGCCGCCGGCTTCCCCTGGATTCGTCCTGACCTCAGGAATCCGCAAACTTATTGCCGGCCTCATTCTTGTGGCGCTGGTCCCGAACGTGGTCCTCGGCGTCATCTTCTGGCTTGGCGCGGTCAGCCCGCCTTCGTCAAAGCCCACGGCGCCGGAGCCGGGGGCTGAGACGCAAATTCCGCCCGCGGTGCTCACCGCCCCTCCCACCATCGAAGCGACAGCAGGCGAAGAGATCGGCTTCCCAATTGCGCTGGACGGCACCGACGGAGTGCCCGCCCGCAGCATCATTGCCATAAGCGGCCTGCCGCATGGAGCGAGCTTCTCCGACGGGCGTCCCTATGGCGAAGCGGAATGGAACTTGAGGTCGGATCAGATCGGCGATTTGCGTCTCATTTTGCCCGATACGGCGACTGGCGAGTCTCACCTCGCCATCAAGCTCATCGCGCCCGACGACAAGGTCATCGCCGACGCCGAAACGATCCTCAAAGTGACGCCCGCTCCAACGGAGCAGGCTGCAAAGCCCGATCATTCTGACGCGGCGCTCGCCGCTATCGAGGACAATGTCGGCGTGGAGGAGAGGCTTGCGCCGGTAGAGGCGGCGGTTGCGCCGTCCGGAGATGCAGCGACTGCGCCGTCTGAACGGTCCGTCAAATCGCCACCCGACAATCCTGATAAGAGCGAATCCAATCAAACTGAGAATGGCGAGGGCAGCGCAAACAGGGTCCGGCCCTCGGCCTACGTCAATCTTCGGGACGGTCCGTCGTCGTCATCGCGCATCGTCGGCGTAATCGCCAAGGGCGCCGAGGTCTCCGTTACTGACCGCAAACGCGGGTGGCTGCAGGTGACCGACCCCGCGACCTCAGACAAAGGCTGGATCTATAGCGGCTATATCGAGGGCGCCGCAAAGACACGACCCCGCACCAAGCGGAGCACGGCTCGTGCCGAACCGGAGCAAAAATCCGATTCGTCGTTCTGGTCGAGCGTAGGGCAGTGGCTCGCCCCTAGCTCTGAATGAGTGATCCTATTTCAGCTTGCCCTTGAGGGCGTCGATGCCCTGCTCGACGAGCTTATGCGCCCGTCTCGGGGTGCGAGCTTGGCCGCAATCATCCTCCGCATCGCTCCTGATCCAAGCCCCTAAATGGCCCAAACATGGCCATGCGTGAACCGATTTATCGTCTTGTTTTTCCGTAGCTTTGCCCGCGCGCGCCTGGCGCGCAGACCGACTTGAACCTTCGCCGGTCCTTTCCTCCCTCAACACAATCAAATCAGGAGCGGGCACATCATGTTCAGAGTGCGTCACATTGCTTTTTGCTTCGCCTTCCTAGGCATCACAGCTTCACTCCCTCTCGACCTTGCTCACGCCAAGAGCCACGGCCACCACGGTCACGCCCATCACGTGTCGGGCAGATCAAATGGGGGGAGGCCCGCGCGTTGGTGTGGATGGTGGATGAGAACGCAAAAGGGCGGGGGCCCCGAGATGAACCTCGCCCGGAACTGGGCCCATTGGGGGCGTCCGACCAGCCCACAAATGGGTGCGGTCGTCGTGTGGCCCCACCATGTCGGCCTGATCACGGGGCAAGGCGCCAACGGCCAATGGATCGTGCGCTCGGGCAATGACGGTGGGAGCGTGCGCGAGCGGCCTCGGTCTGTGGCCGGTGCCGTGTTTCGCATCTAACAATTTATGAGAGAAACCCGGTTGCCCCGCGCGACCGGGTTTCTTGCCGTTAGACGAGGGTTCTCAATTCAACCGCGACTTGAGCGCGTCGATGCCCTGCTTGACGAGCGTGTCGGCGGCCTCTGGCGTGAGCTTCGCGGCGATCACGCTTTGCGCTGCCGCAACGGCCGCATCGGCGGCGGCGGCGCGCACTTCCCGCAAAGCTTCGGTCTCGGCGCGGGCGATCTTCTCCTCGGCGAGCTTCATGCGCCGCTCGAATTGCTCCTTCATGGAGCGGCGGGTCTCGGCGGCAAGGATCTCCGCCTCCTTGGCGGCGAGGCTGATGATGGCTTGCGCCTCCTTGACCGCGTCGCCCTGCTTCCGCCGATAGTCGGCGAGCACCTTCTCGGCCTCTTCGCGTAAGCGTTTCGCCTCGTCGAGCTCCCTCGCGATCATCTCGGCGCGATCGTCGAGCGCTGTGGCGATCTTCTTGTGCACGCCGAGATAGAGCACGCCGCCGACGAACAGGAAGAACGATACAGCGACCCAGAATTCCGGCTCGTAGATGAACTCCATGGGCTATTCTTTCCGCGCGGCTTCGACCGCCTTGGCGATCTCAGCCTTGGCCGGCGCAATGCCAATCAGCTGGCGCACGATGTCGGCGGCGACGTCGGCGGCGACGGCGTTCACGTCACGCATGGCCGAGATCTTGGCGTCGTTGATGCGCGCCTCGGCTTCCGCGCCGCGTTTGGCGAGCTCGCTGTCGAGCTTGGCGCGCTCTTTCGCCGTCTCTTCCTTGAGCTTGACGCGGCCTTCCTCGATGATGGCGTGCGCCTTCTGCTTGGCCTCGGCGCGCGCCTGCTCGTAAGCGGCGATCGCTTCCTCGGTCTGCCGCCTGAGCTTGTCAGCGGCGGCGAGATCCTTGGCAATATGGGCGGTGCGCGCCTCGATGACGCCGCCGATGCGCGGCAGCGCCACATACACCATCAGCAGATAGAGAATGCCGAAGGTGATGAGGAGCCAGATGAGCTGGGGCGCCCAGTCGAGCGGATTGAGTTGCGGCATGGAGCTTAGAGCGTCCTATAGAGTCGCGTCCAAAGCTTAGAATACGAACAGAATGATCAGCGCCACTACGAGGCCGAACAGGCCGGTGGCTTCGGCCAGGGCAAAGCCCAGCAGCAGATTGGCGAACTGCGAGGGCGCGGCCGACGGGTTGCGCAACGCCCCTTGCAGATAATTGCCGAAAATCGTGCCGATGCCGATGCCGGCGCCGACCAGAGCGATCGAGGCGAGACCCGCGCCGATCAATTTTGCTGCTGAAGGATCCATTTCTTTCTCTCCCTTGGAACGATGTTGGCGATGTCGTGCGGTGACTAGTGATGCATATGCAGCGCGTCGTTCAGATAGATGCAAGTCAGGATGGCGAAGACATAGGCTTGCAGGAACGCCACCAGAATTTCGAGCCCGGTGAAGGCCACCATGAAGGCCAAAGGCGCCCAGCCGCCCAGCAGCCCGAGCGCCACGACGAAGGCGCCGAACACCTTCAGCATGGTGTGGCCGGCCATCATGTTGGCGAACAGCCGCACCGAGAGCGAAAGCGGGCGGGTCAGATAGGAGATCACCTCGATGACCACGAGCAGCGGCAGCATCACCACCGGCACGCCCGAGGGCACGAAGAATTTCAGGAACTTCACCCCGTGCTTGATGAAGCCGAGCAGCGTCACGCCGAGGAAGATGAAGGCGGCAAGGGCGAAGGTGACGATGATGTGGCTCGTCACGGTGAACGAGTAGGGCACCATGCCGAGCATGTTGAGCGTGAGCACGAACATGAAGAGGGTGAACACGAAGGGGAAATACTGCATGCCGGCGGTGCCGACATTGTCGCGTACCATATTGGCGATGAACTCGTAGGAGAGCTCGGCGACCGACTGGAGGCGCGACGGCACGAGCGCGCGGCTGCGCATGGCGTACACGGTGAATAGGGTGATGATTGAGGCCGCGATCACCATGAACAGGGCGGAATTGGTGAAGGAGGCGTCGAGCCCGAACAGATGAAGGTCGA
>DASYIU010000368.1:0-13368 GCA_035997285.1 Methyloceanibacter sp.
GATCGATGCAGAAGCCGACCAGGAGGCGGCCGCGCGCGAGTTCGAGCGCTACAATCTAACCTCGGCGCCGGTGGTCGATGCAGATCGTCGTTTGGTGGGCGTGATCACTGCCGACGACGTGGTCGAGGTTGTGCAGGAAGAGGCCTCGGAGGACATCCTGCGCATGGGTGGCGTCGCCGGAGAGTCGGTCGCCGACACCGTGTGGGAGACGACGCGGCACCGATTCACCTGGCTTCTGGCCAATCTCGCCACCGCCATTCTCGCCTCGCTGGTGATCAGCCTGTTCGACGCCACCATCGAGCAGATGGTGGCGCTTGCCGTGCTGATGCCCATCGTCGCCTCGATGGGCGGCAATGCCGGGACGCAGACCATGACGGTCGCCGTGCGGGCGCTCGCCACGCAGGACCTCGGCGCCGCCAATGCGGTGAGAGTCATCGGCCGGGAGACGGCGGTCGGCATCCTCAACGGAGTGCTGTTCGCCGCGATCATGGGGGCGATCGTCTATTTCTGGTTCGGCAGCGATCAGCTCGGTCTGGTGATCGGAGTCGCCATGATCGTCAACCTTTTCGCCGCGGCCTTGGCAGGCATTCTTATCCCGCTCGGCCTCGATGCGCTCGGGCTCGATCCGGCGATCGCGTCAGGCGTGTTCGTGACCACGGTCACCGACGTGGTCGGCTTCTTCGCCTTTCTCGGCCTAGCCGCAATGTGGTTAGTCTAGGCGGGGAAAGGGCCCCGCTAAATGTTCTTCTATCTCGCCAAAGTGCTGTGGTTCCTGTTGCAGCCGTCGACGCTGATCGCGCTTCTGATCGGCTACGGCGCCATTCTGATATGGACCGGCTGGGCGCGGTGGGGGCGGCGGTTCGTGACGGTCGGCGCCGTCCTCCTATTGATCGCGGGGCTCTCGCCGCTGGGCAACGCCTTGATCCTGCCGCTCGAGAATCGCTTCCCGCGGGCCAATCTCGACGATCCTCCGCCGCCTACTGGCTTCATCCTTCTCGGCGGCGCCGAGGACAGGCTGGTCGGCACCGCCCGCCATGCGCCGGCCCTGAACGAGGCGGGCGAGCGTGTGGTCGAGGCCGCCATCCTGGCGCGCCGCTTCCCAGAGGCCAAGATCGCCTTTTCCGGGGGCGATGCCGGCATCCTCTATAAGTCTGACAGCGAGGCTGCGGGGGCACAAGCGCTTCTGACCGCCATGGGCGTTCCACAGGAGCGGCTGATCCTCGAAGCCAATGCCCGCGACACCTACGAGAACGCGGCCTTCCTCAAGGAGGAGCTTAATCGGCAGGGCGATCTCGCCCCCGGCAAGCGTTGGCTCCTGATCACGTCGGCCTATCACATGCCGCGCTCCATGGGAGCCTTCCGCAAGGCCGGCTTCGACGTCGAGCCCTGGCCGGTGGACTATCGGACTCGCGGCGCCGCCGATCTGACGCGCCCCTTCGACAAAGTGTCGGAAGGCTTGCGCCGGGTCGACGTCGCCGCGCGCGAATGGGTGGGGCTTCTCGCTTATTGGCTAAGGGGACGGAGCGATGCGCTGTTTCCGGCGCCGATCCCACGCTCTGTGGCCGGCTGCGACCTCGCGCGGCCCGGCGCTACTCCGTCTGACAGCCCGCCAGCATCCCCGTGTCGACCCAATCCTTGAGATAGGTCGCGGCGCGGAGCGCGGCCCCATCCTCGCCGGCGAAGGTCGCCACCATCTCGCAGAGCACGCCGAAGCGCACGCCCTTCGCCGCCTCGTTCCACATCATCGCTTCCTCGGTCGAAAGCGGCCTGAAGCGCGCCATGAAATCCTGCCGCCAGACGACGATGGCTTGCGGCTCGGGCAGATGTTGCGGTTTCGGCGGCGCCGTCTCATTCTTGAGCGCCGACCAGATGTCGGCGGCATTGGTCGCGAAGGTGAGGCGGATCGCCGTGGGATTGGGCTGAAACACGAGGCGTGGCCAGGCTTCCGGTTCGATGGCGGCAAGCTGTTCGATGCTGAGCGGCTCGGCGTCGGGCCCGTCGAAGGCATCGGCGAGCGCCTTTTCGAGAGCGGCAAGCTCGGCCACCTCCGGATGCTTGGCGAAGGCCTCGCTTTTCTTGACGAAGGCGGGGAGATGGCGGCCGAACCACCGCGCGCTCCGCTGGTCTGACGGATTGGCAGCGATATAGGCCTTGACCAATCTGGCGAAGCCCTGGTCGCCGAGATAGGCGTGCACCTGCTCGTAGTCGTCGGCGAGGACCTCGGCGAGCCTTGCCACATAGGCGTTGCGATAGACGCCGAACAGCACCTTGCGCCGCTCCTTGGCGCTGTCATTGATCTCGGCAAGGATGGCCTCGTCGCCGGCAAGGATGCCTTGCTGGAAGGTCTCTTGCAGCTCTTTGAGGCTTTTCATTCCGCCGCTTCGAGGCGCTTGCCGCCAGGCATCTCGCCGCCAAACACCTCGCGGGCGATTCCGCGGGCGTGGTCAAGTTCCTCGACCAGCTCAGGCAGCGGCGGGATGTTGTCGTCGCGCTCGATCATGGTCGATACCGGGCCGAAATGGGCGACCGCCTCGCGATAGAAGTCCCACACCTCATCGCAGACCGGATGGTCGTGGGTATCGATGATGTGGCTTTCTTCGTGGCTGTGGCCGGCCACATGGAACTGGACGACGCGGTCGCGCGGCACGCCATGCAGGAAATCGTCAATCGGGAAATCGTGGTTGAAAGCGCTCACGTAGACGTTGTTGACGTCGAACAGGAGCCAGCAATCAGCGCGCTTCGCCACCTCGCTCACGAACTCCCACTCGGTCATCTCCGATTGCCCGAAGGTGACGTAGCTCGACACGTTCTCGAGCGTGAGGCGGCGGCCGAGAAAATCCTGCACCTGGCCGACGCGCTCCACCACATGATCGAGCGCCTCTTGGGTGTAGGGGATGGGCAGGAGATCGTGCAGGTTCACGCCGTGCACGCCGGTCCAGCACAAATGGTCGGAAATCCACTTGGGATTGACCCGCTCGGCGAGCCGCTTCAGCGCCTTGAGATAATCCATGTCGAAGGGAGCGGTCGAGGCGATGGACAGCGACACGCCGTGCATCACGATGGGGTAGCGCTCGCGGATCAGGTCGAGCATGCGCAAGGGCTGGCCGCCCTGGATCATGTAGTTCTCGGAGATGACCTCGAACCAGTCGATAGCCGGAGAGCCCTCAAGGATCTCCTGATAATGCTGGGGCCTAAGCCCCAAGCCAAAGCCGAGATAAGGTGGCTTCTCGCTGTTCATGATCGGCTCCCTGGGCTTGTATGGGAGCCGGCGACGGCCGGCTCCCAGTCGTAGAGCCTAAAGGCGAACTAGATCGCCTCCCACTGGCCTTGCTTGTCGGAACACTCGTCCTGAAGCATCGACAGCCAGCCCTGGCCTTTGCATGCATTCTTGCCCGTGCAGTCATTCTTGGTGCTCTTGCAATTGCCCTGGCCCCTACAGCCATTGACGCCGAAGCAGCGTCCCTTCACCGTCTCGGCCATAGCGGCGCCGATCATGGTCGCGCCCGTGACGACGAGCACGGCGGCAGTCATTGCAAGCTTAGCACCAGACTTCCGGTTGAGCTTCATTTTCCTCTCCTGTGCATGAGTTCTAGGCACGCGTGGCGAAAAACCACCAGCCGAGCTATAGCCGTTATCCAAGAGGGGCTTGCGTCACTCCTTTTCAAAGCTCCGTGACCCTTGGGCTTAACCGTCTTCACGTGGCCGTGATCGCCCGGCGAAGGTGAAGCCCGCAGATTTCGAGAAGGAGGGCTCCGGTCTAAGATCGTGCCATGGTGAAAGCGGCGATGAGCCTTAACGACATTGTCGTCTATGTGGACGGCGCGGAGGCGACCAAGGCGCGTGTGGAGTTCGCCGTGGCGCTTGCCAAGGAGCATGGCGCCCATCTCCTCGGCATCGCCTTTGCCCCCACCGCCTTGCTGCCCTTGTACGGGGCCGATGTCGGCTTCGCCGACATGACCGAGATCATTGGGAGCGTGAAGGCGCAAGGCGAGGCCGCGCTCAAAGCCTTCAAGGCGCGCGCCGAGGCGGAAGGCGTCAGCGCCGAGGGACGGCTGATGCAGGGCGTGAGCGATGAGTTCCCGCGCGACTTCGCCTGCTCGGCCCGGCAGGTCGATATCGCGATTTTGGGTCAGCCGCGCGACGGCGACCCCCTTATCGGCCAATATGCGCTCGTCGAACGCTGCCTGTTCGCTTCGGGGCGCCCGGTCATCATCGTACCGGCGGCGCCAGCCAAGATCGCGCTGAACGGCACCATCGTCGCTGCCTGGGATGGCAGCGCTGAGGCCGCACGCGCGTTCAACGATGCGCTCATTTTTCTGAAGCCCGCGCAGCGCGTGGTGCTGCTGGTCGGGATCGCGAGCTCCCCCGACGAGGAGCGTGAGCAGGACATGGTGGCGCATTTGAAGCGGCACGCGGTCATGGCTGAAGTGGTGCGGTTCAAGACAAGCGAAGGCGATATTGGCAGGCTGCTGTTGACTAAGGCCAAGGAGCTTGACGCCGACATGATCGTGATGGGAGCGTTCCATCATTCCCGCTGGCGCGAGTTCATCCTCGGCGGCGTGACGCTGACCATGCTGGAAGCCGCGGCGATTCCCTTGTTCATGGCGCATTGAGCGGACATGACGGTGCATCTCATCAAGCTCTGTGTCGGGGTGGACACCGTCAAGGAGCTTGTCGATTGGCAGGCCGAGCGGCTGAAACGTCTGAAGCGGGCGGGAAAGATGCCCGAGCTTTGCCACCGCACCTTGCAGGCGCCGCGCCGGCGCGCCGAGGTGCTCGAGGGCGGCTCGCTCTATTGGGTGATCAAGGGCTTCGTGCTGGTACGCCAGCGCGTGCTCGATCTCAGGCCCGACGTGAAGGACGACGGCACCGCGTGTTGTGGCATCGTGCTCGACGCTAAGCTGGTGACGACCCGCGCCCATCCGCGCCGCGCCTTCCAGGGCTGGCGCTATCTCGAAGCGGCCGACGTGCCGAAAGATGCTAAGCTCACCGACAGCGCCGACGACAAGCTACCGCGCGGAATGCGCGAGGATCTGCGCGAGCTCCGTTTGATTGATTGGTGAGACCAACTCTCGTCATTGCCCGGCTCGACCGGGCAATCCAGTAACCCCGGCCTGTGAAATGGATCCACTCTCGGTGGCTACTGGATTCCCGCTTTCGCGGGAATGACGAGTCACTTGTCTAGCGGCACCGGGACGTTGTCGATCAGACGCGTCTTGCCGAGATGGACGGCGGCGAGAACCCGCGCCTGCTTTACCCGACCTGACAGGGGCGCGAGGGTCTCCGGGTCCCGCACCGCCACATAGTCGACGCGGAACCCTGCCGCCTCCAGCTTGAAGCGCCCAGCCTCGGCCGCGGCATCCGCGCCCGCGCCTTGCGCCAGGGAGGCGCCGACCTCGTGGATGGTTCGATAGAGCAGGGGTGCGACTTTTCGCTCCGCGGGGGAAAGGTAACCGTTACGCGAGGAGAGCGCGAGCCCATCGCCCTCGCGCACGATCTCGCCCCCGACGATCTCGACTTGGAGGTCGAGGTCGCGCACGAGGCGCTTGATGACGAGAAGCTGCTGGTAGTCCTTCTCGCCGAAGATCGCGATGTCGGGAGCGCATTGCAGAAGGAGCTTGGTGACTACGGTGGCGACCCCGTCGAAATGATTGGGCCGGTTTGCACCACAGAGATCCTCGGTCAAATCGCCGACGCTCACTTTGGTGCTGAAGCCTTGCGGATACATCTCGGCCGTGTCGGGAGCGAAAACGAGGTCGGCGCCAGCCTTGGCGAGCTTGGCGAGATCGCCAGCCTCGTCGCGGGGGTAGGTCTTGAAGTCCTCGCGCGGGCCGAACTGGATCGGGTTCACGAAGATGGACACGACGACGCGGTCGGCCTTGGTCCCGGCGAGCGCGACGAGGGAGAGATGGCCTTCATGGAGCGCGCCCATAGTGGGAACGAGGGCGACAGTCTCGCCCGCTTTGTGCCAGGCGGTGAGGCGGATCCTTAAGTCTTTGAAGGTGCGGATGGTGGTGATGGCGCTGGTCATTTCTTCTTTCCCGAGGGCGGCGACCATAACAAGACCGCAATAGTTGGGCGAGGCCCAAAGGACTAGACTTGCGCCATGAGCGAGGCCAAACGCGACACCGGCGCGACTGCCCCGTTGCCTGGCCGCGAGGCGATCAGCGAGGCGCTGCTTGCCGATGAGGGCCGGCTGGTTGCAGCGCTGATCGAGCAGGCGCGCACGAGCGATCAGGAGCGGTGCCGCATTGAGCGTCTCGCCAGCGATCTCGTCAAGGCGGCGCGGAACGGAAGGCGCGAGGCGGGCGGCGTCGACTCCTTCCTCCACGAATACGGGCTGTCGAGCGAGGAGGGGGTGCTGCTGCTCTGCCTCGCCGAGGCGCTGCTGCGCATCCCCGATGCTGTCACCGCCGACCGGCTGATCGCGGGCACCGTGGGCAGCGGCGATTGGGCGCGTCATCTCGGCCATTCCGACTCCCTCTTCGTCAACGCCTCCACCTGGGGCCTGATGCTGACGGGGCGAATCCTCGATTGGAGCGACAGCAAGCGCACCGACCTTGCGAGCCTCGCCCAGCGCCTGATCGGGCGAAGCGGCGAGCCAGTCATCCGCCAGGCGCTCCGCCAGGCCATGCGCATCCTGGGGGGTCAGTTTGTGCTCGGGCAGACCATCGAGGAGGCGCTTGCCAATGGCGAAGACGAGGCGCGCCAGGGTTATCGCTTCTCCTTCGACATGCTGGGAGAGGCGGCGCGCACCGAGGACGACGCTAAGCGCCTCGCCCTCCGCTATCAGGCGGCCGCGGCGGCCATCGCCGGCAACGCCGGTCCTGCTCGGGCGCGGACCGAGGAGGAGCTTCATCGCCGTCCCGGGCTCTCGGTGAAGCTCTCCGCGCTCCACCCGCGCTATCAGTCCGGGCAAGAGGCGCGTCTCCACGCCGAGCTCGTGCCGCGGCTCTCCGAGCTCGCTCGTGTGATGCGGGAGGCTTGGCTGCCGCTCACCGTCGATGCCGAGGAGGCCGACAAGCTCGATCTCTCGCTCGCCCTCACCGAGCCGCTGTTCACCGATCCGACGCTTGCCGGGTGGAACGGGCTCGGCCTTGCCGTGCAGGCTTATAGCAAGCGGGCGCTGCCGTTGATCGCTTGGCTTGCCGCCATGGCGAGAGCGACTGGCCGGCGCATTCCCGTGCGCCTCGTCAAAGGCGCCTATTGGGACAGCGAGATCAAGTGGGCGCAAGAGCAGGGGCTCGCCAGCTATCCCGTGTTCACGCGCAAGGTCAACACCGACGTCGCCTATCTTGCGGCTGCGCGTGCGCTCCTTGCGCGCGACTGCTTCTATCCACAATTTGCCACCCACAACGCCCACACCATCGCCGCCATCGCGACACTCGCCGGCGACCACCCTTATGAGTTACAGCGCCTCTACGGCATGGGCGAGGCGCTGCATAAGGAGGTGGTGCGGCCGGGAGCGTTGGGGAAGCCGTGCCGCATCTATGCCCCGGTCGGCGGCCACCGGGATCTTCTGGCCTATCTCGTGCGCCGGCTTCTAGAGAACGGCGCCAACACCTCCTTCGTCAATCGCCTGGCAGACGACGCAGCGCCGATCTCGGCAATCGTCGCTGATCCGGTGGAGAAGGCGGCAGCGCTTCCCGAGAGAGCCAACACATTGATCCCGACGCCGCCCGACCTATTCGCACCTAAGCGGAAGAACAGTCTCGGGCTGCCGCTGTGGGAGAGCGCCGTGCGCCAGCCGTTGCTTCAGTCCATGGGCAGCGCTCTTGCGGGCCAGGCGACGGCCAATCCCATCGTGTCGGGCGAGGAGATAGAAGAGGGGGGCGAAGTGGCGAAGATCGCCTCGCCTCATGACCGCCGGGTCGTGGTCGGCACCTGGCGCTCTGCCAGCCCTGAAGCCATAGACAAGGCGCTGGCCGCGGCGAAAGCCGCATGCGGGGCTTTCGACCGCCTGGGAGGGGAAGCGCGCGCGGCGATGCTCGATCGGGCCGCCGATCTGTTCGAGGCCGATCGAGCCCAGTTGATGGCACTCATGGTGCGGGAAGCCGGCAAGACGCTTGGCAACGCCCAAGACGATCTCCGCGAGGCGGTCGATCATTTGCGCTATTCGGCGGTGGAAGCGCGCCGGCAGTTCGCCGCGCCGCTTGAGCTCAAAGGCGCGACCGGAGAGCGAAACGCGTTGGCGCTCCATGGGCGCGGCGTGTTCGCTTGCATCTCGCCGTGGAACTTTCCCCTCGCCATCTTCACCGGCCAGATCGCTGCCGCTCTTGCTGCCGGCAACGTCGTGGTGGCGAAGCCCGCCGAGCAGACGCCGCTCACCGCGGCCCGTGCGGTGAGGCTGCTGCATCGCGCCGGCATCCCGCCCGATGTGCTGCACCTCTTGCCGGGACTGGGCGAGACCGTAGGCGCGGCACTTGTCAACGATCCCCGTGTCGATGGCGTCGCCTTCACCGGAGGCACCGACACCGGCATCGCCATCAACCGCGGTCTCGCCGCCCGCGATGGCCCCATCGTCAAGCTGATCGCCGAGACTGGCGGGCTCAACGCCATGATCGTGGATTCCTCGGCGCTGCCCGAGCAGGTGGTCGACGACGCGCTGTCTTCGGCCTTCGACAGTGCCGGCCAGCGCTGCTCGGCGCTGCGTGTGCTCTTCCTGCAGGAGGACGTGGCAGAGGCGACGCTTCGCATGCTGCTTGGCGCGGCGAGGGAGCTCAAGATCGGCGACCCCCTCGATTACGCGACCGATATCGGCCCGGTGATCAACGAGGAGGCGCGCGCTGCGCTCGAAGCTCACAAGGCCGTTATGCGCAAGGAAGCGCGCGAGTTGCTCGATCTGCCTCTAAGCGAGGCGCATGTACACGGCACCTATGTTACGCCGGCGATCTACGAGATCCCCTCCATCGCCGTGTTGAAGCGCGAGGTGTTCGGCCCGATCCTCCACGTCGTGCGCTTTGCCGGCGACCGCCTGGGTGAGGTCTGCGCTGCCATCAATGCGATCGGCTACGGGCTGACGCTTGGGCTGCATAGCCGGATCGAGGCGACGGCAGACTTCGTGGCCGAGCGGGTCAAGGTCGGCAATCTGTATGTGAACCGCAACCAGATCGGCGCCGTCGTCGGGGTGCAGCCCTTCGGCGGCGAGGGTCTTTCCGGCACCGGCCCCAAGGCCGGCGGCCCCCATTATCTACAAGCCTTTGCCGTGGAGCGGATGCGCTCAACCGACCTCACCGCCTCGGGCGGCAATGCGAGCCTGCTGGCCGCTGCCACTGACGAGACTTGAGGGCGCGGGCTCAAGCATTGTGGCAGACGGCATAAGGGTCCATCTATAGCTCGGCAGATACGCTTGGCGCGGAGTTGAGAGGCAATGGCTCAGCCGAAAGCCCCGGCGAAGACCGAGAAAAGCGAGGTCGCGCGGCAGCGTTCTTCGCCCTCGGAGGTCGACGCTTTCCTCAGGCAGGTAAAGGGACTGCAGCCGGTAGGTTCAGGACGCGGGCGGCTCATCTTCGCCATGGACGCGACCATGAGCCGGCAGCCCTCCTGGGACCTCGCACTCGAGCTCCAGGCCGACATGTTCAACGCCGTCAAAGCGGTCGGCGGCCTCGACGTGCAACTCGTCTATTTCCGCGGGCTTGGCGAGTGCCAGGCGAGCAAATGGGTCGGCGACCCCGATGCCCTTGCGCGACTGATGCGCAAGGTCTCCTGCGCCGGCGGCTACACGCAGATCCGCAAGGTCCTCGCCCATGCCCGCTGCGAGAGCGAGACCTCCAAGGTCAATGCCCTCATCTATGTCGGCGATTGCATGGAGGAGGACGTCGACGAGCTGAGCCAGCTCGCGGGCGAGCTTGGCCTGATCGGGGTGCCGGTGTTCGTCTTCCAGGAAGGCCGCGACCCCAAGGCCGAGCGCGCCTTCAGAGAGATCGCGCGGCTTTCCCGCGGGGCCTATTGCCCGTTCGATGCGGGCTCGGCGCGCCAGCTCAGAGAGCTGCTGACCGCCGTCGCGGTCTATGCCACCGGCGGTCGCAAGGCACTCGAGGATTTCGGCGACGAGACAAGGAGCAGCGCAGTGATCCGTCTGCTCGAGCAGCTCGGCTGACGGCTTGGCCAGATGGTCTATTTCCTTGCTGGTTGCGCGGTCCTCCTGCTTCTCGTCTTCGCGGGGCGGATGCTTGCGGCGATCGATCCGCGCAAGCTGGCCGTCGGCATGCGCAAGGCAGGCGGCGTCGTTGCCCTTGCTGTTGCCGCCTTCCTCATCACCCGCGGGGCGCTCCCCCTGGCCATCCCGCTTGCCGTGTTCGGCCTCGCGCTGATCGGCAGAGGAGGCGGGCTTGGCTTCGGCGGTCCCTTCGGGTCGGCGCAGAAATCACCCGGGCAGACTTCGAAGGTGCGCACCGACAGGCTCGAGTTGGAGCTCGACCACGATAGCGGGCGCATGGAGGGACAGTGCCTGACCGGGCGATTTGCCGGCCGCGCCCTCTCATCCCTCAGCGACGGAGAGGTCCTGGACCTGGTCGGTGAGCTTCATGCCGAGGATGCCCATGAGGCGGCGCTATTGGAGGCCTATCTCGATTGGCGTCTGCCCGGATGGCGCAGTCAGGGCGACGCGCAGAAGGAGAAGGCCGGGCCCCGGGGGCGTGGGCGCGCGGGGAGCAGCCGCATGAGCGCCGATGAAGCCTACGCCGTGCTCGGGATCGAACAAAATGCGAGCGAGGAGGATATCAGGCAGGCGCATCGCCGGCTGATGATGAAGATGCACCCCGATCAGGGGGGATCGACCTATCTGGCGGCGCGGATCAATGAGGCGAAGGAAGTCCTGCTCGGCCGCAGATAAGCTCGCCTTATTCGGAGCGCATCACCGCGCATTCGAGCGACATCTTCTTTAAGGCTGCGCAGGCGGCCTGGGCGCCGTCCTTGGAAAAGCCCGCAAACCGCGCCCGGTACCACTCGGCGTCGTCCTTCATGAAGGACGCGGTGAAGGGCAGGTGGCCGTCGAGCAGGTCCGAGGCACGCTGCTGCACCATGCCGAGCCGGTTCTCGGCCTCGGCCTCCGACATGAAGGCGCCCACCTGTACATGGAAGCCGCCCTCGTAGCGGGAGGGCTTTTTCGACGTCTTGGGAGCGGGCTCGGTCACGGGCAGGCTCGCTTCGACGGGCTCGGCCGGCTCGCCGACGTCGCCTTCCTCATCGGTGCCCTCCTCGATGGTGGCGGCGGGCTCCGCGGCTGGTGGTGTCACGCTGGCAAGCGCAAAGACCGGCGGCTTCGGCGCTGGCGGAGTGGGCGGGGGCGCGAGCGTGGCGACGAGGGACTTGGCCGCGGGCGACACCCCCGAGGCCTCAGCGAAGTGCTTGTCGAGAAGGGCACGCATGGCGGCATCGCGCTGGCCCCCGGTCCGGCCGCCAAGCACCACCGCCACCAGATGCTTGTTGTCGCGGTGCACCGAGGCGGTGAGATTGAAGCCGCTCGCCCGCGTATAGCCCGTCTTGATGCCGTCGGTGCCCTTGTAGCCGAACAGCAGACGGTTGTGGTTGCGGTACTTGCGACCGGCGAAGGTGAAATAGCGCGTCTCGAACACCCCATAATATTCCGGATAGTCGTGGATGAGATGCACCGCGAGCATCGCCATGTCCCGCGCCGTGGTGACCTGCTCGTCGTTCGGCAGGCCCGAGGCGTTGCGGAAGGTGGTGACGGTCATGCCGATGGCCCTTGCCGTCTCGGTCATCACCCGGGCGAAGTTCTCTTCGGTGCCCGCGAGGTTCTCGGCAATGGTGACGGCGGCGTCGTTGGCGGACTGGGTGACCAGCGCCTTGATCGCGTCTTGGGTCTCGATTGTCGCACCCGGCTTGAGGCCGAGCTTGGTCGGCGCCTGGCTTGCGGCGTGCGGCGTCACCACGAGGTTGGAGTTGACGGTGATCTTGCCGGCTCGCAGATAGCCGAACAGCACGTAGAGGGTCATCATCTTGGTGAGCGAGGCCGGATAGCGCGGCGTGTCGGGCGCTTGCGAATAGAGAATCAAGCCGGAGTTCATGTCAACGACGATGGCCGCCGCGACCACAGGCGCGCTCGACCTCGACCGGCTCCTGGCGAGAGCCTCGCCCAGAGGCGCCGCGGCTGCCGAGATAATGAGCACAAGCGCAAGCAAGGAGCAGCTGAAGCGAGCCGAGAATGCCCAACAATCATGCTTGCTAATACCCACTGAGCCCCAGAAGGCCTTAGCCTTCCCCCGTTGACGACCTTCCCTGACGCGTGCAAGTCCTGCGCCGCCATGCCGAATCGCGCCGTCTTGCGCGGTCTTCGGGAGGGCGGCCTAAGAGGCTAAAATCCGCCTATTGCCAAAGCGTTAAGCGAGCAGGTCTTAATTTATTGTGCAGTGCAAAAAATTTGGGTTGACGTTTATTGTGCGACGCATATATATCGTTCGCGTTCGCAGCAATCGCGCAACCCGGTTTCGAGAAGAGGGCTCCCATGCTCAAAGGTTTCGAAGAGTTCCAGAAAGTAGGAAAAGACGGCTTTGATGCGGCCGTTCGTTCGTTCGGAGAGGTCAACAAGGGCTTCCAGGCCATCGCCGCCGAGGTCACCGATTATTCCAAGAAGGCGTTCGAGGATTCGACCCGTGCCTTCGAGCAGCTGGTCGGCGCCAAGTCGATCGAGCAGGCTATCGAGATCCAATCCCAGTACGCCAAGAAGGCCTACGACACCTACATTGCCGAGATGTCCAAGCTCGGAGAGATGTATGTCGGCCTGGCCAAGGACGCCTATAAGCCGGTCGAGGTTGCCTTGTCCAAGAAGGCTGCCTAACGGCGTCTGTCAGACTCCACCTTCCCATTGAAAAAGACCCGGGGTCGCCCCCGGGTCTTTTTTTTTGCCGTTTTCATGCCGACAAGTCGCACTATGTTATGGAGGAGCGGCGAGCCGCGATTTGCGATGGCTTGCCCGATGCCGCTAGAATGGACGAGGATGATCGGTAGCGAGCGACAGCTCGCGACCTTGGCAGATGCAAGACGAGACGCCACATAGGCTGACGATGGCGCGGAACGGTGATCCTCGCCGGGGGGGCGATACCGGCACCCATATCATCACCAAGACGCGGCCGAAGACCAAGCGGCCGAGCCTCTACAAGGTGCTGCTCCTGAACGACGACTACACGCCGATGGACTTCGTCGTGTACGTGCTGGAGCGGTTCTTCAACAAGGCAGCGGAGGAGGCGACCCGAATCATGCTGCACGTCCATCAGAAGGGCGTCGGCATCTGTGGGGTCTACACTTACGAGGTCGCCGAGACTAAAGTAGCCCAGGTGACGAGCTTCGCCCGTCAGAATGAGCATCCGCTCCAATGTACCATGGAGAAAGAGTGAGGACTTAAGTGGC
>DASYIU010000369.1:0-2529 GCA_035997285.1 Methyloceanibacter sp.
CTACGCCGCTTTAGCTTGTTCAGGCGGCGTTCAGGACGAAAGTGCGAACCTTGAACAGCAGCCAAGCGGGTTTGCCACGAGAGGGCATTCGCAGCATCAGGACTTGATTAAGCGGGATTTTA
This sequence comes from Methyloceanibacter sp., assembly GCA_035997285.1. Lineage (GTDB taxonomy): Bacteria > Pseudomonadota > Alphaproteobacteria > Rhizobiales > Methyloligellaceae > Methyloceanibacter. The sequence goes on from DASYIU010000369.1 coordinate 123, forward strand.
CCGTGTGGCCCGTCGCAGCTCTGCTTGCCGCCTTCGCTACGCTGGCTTGCTTTGCCTCCCCGGGGGCACGCGCGTTCGAAGCGCCAGGCGCGGCAGTGGCCGCCAAGCCCGCCCACGTCGTAGTCGTGACGTCGCGCGTCAAGCGCAGCATCAACCACGGGCGGCTCTGTTCCTGGCATGAGACCAGTTCCAAAGCTTCACAAGATTCAGCTCCCTTCGGCAAGAGCGGCTTCTGCCACTGGACCGACGACGCCCGCATCGGCTCGTCCTGCTCTTGCGAGCGGACCGTGGAGCACGCTCACGAGGAGCACTGGGGACTCGTGATCGAGGCTCCAAGATCCGGCACCTCGAGCCCGGTCAATTAAAGCCGCGCTCTTCAACCCCGCGGGCTTTCTCGATTGCGATCTAAAGGGCGCAAGGCTTGAGCGAGTTCAAGGCGAGCGCGCTCCGATGACGACAAAACCACCCGTCGTGCCTTAGAGAGAGGGCATGATCGTCTGTTCCTGCACCATGATCACGTCGAAGGACATTGCCGAAGCGGTCTCGGCGCTACGCACGGCTGACCCCTTCGTGGTTCTGACCCCGGGAACCATCTACCGCCATCTCGGCAAGCGTCCCTCCTGCGGCAGTTGCCTGCCGCTGATCACCAAGCTGATGGTCGGCTACGACGAGGAGGGCCCAAGCTCGGCAGCATCGGTCCCCCACCGATCGCCCATCGAGGACTCCTAGCTTGAGCCGCAAGAACAGGTCATGATCAACTCAAAGGTTGAGAGGAGGACAGGACAATGAAGGGGAATCCACGCGTCATCGAATATCTGAACAAGGCGCTGACGCACGAGCTCACCGCCGTCAATCAATATTGGCTGCACTACCGGCTGCTCGACGACTGGGGCTTCACCCGGCTCGCCAAGAAGGAGCGCGAGGAATCCATCGAGGAGATGCAGCACGCCGACAAGCTCGTGACCCGCATCATCTTCCTCGAGGGCTTCCCCAACATGCAGCATATCGATCCCTTGATGATCGGCCAGAACATCAAGGAAATCCTCGAATGCGACCTCAAGGCAGAGTACAGCGCGCGTGCGCTTTACATGGAGGCGCGCGCCTGCTGCCGCAAAGAGGAGGACTATGTGACCATGGACCTGTTCGAGGAGCTGCTCGGCGACGAGGAAGGACACATCAACTATCTCGAGACCCAGCTCAACCTTCTGAACGACATCGGCATCCAGAACTACGGCCAGCTAAACGCCCACTCCGCTGACGAGCTTCCCAAGGAGGACGCCTGAGCTTGGCGCCGCTTTCGCTCGACGGCCCCCGTCTTCCCCCAGCCGCCGGCGGGCAGGCGCGGCAGCTCGTGGCGATCCTTCACGGCTATGGCGCCGACGGTAACGACCTGATCGGCTTGGGCCGCGAATGGGCTAGGGAGCTGCCCCATGCCGCCTTCGTCTCGCCGCACGCGCCCGAGCCTTGCGGCATGGCGCCTATGGGCCGGCAATGGTTCAACCTCACCTTCCGCGAGGCGGGGGAGCTCGACCGCGGCGTCAAGCAGGCGGCGCCTTCGCTCAATGCCTTCCTCGACGCCGAGCTGAAGAGGCACAATCTGTCGGCCGGCGCGCTCGCGCTGGTCGGCTTCAGCCAGGGGACCATGATGGCGCTGGCGGTGGGGCTTCAGCGCAATCCTTCGCCTGCGGCGATCGTCGGCTATTCCGGCGCGCTTGCCGACGTGGAGGCGCTGCCGCGACAGCCGGGATCGGCGCCCGCGATCCTGCTCGTGCATGGCGACATGGACGAGGTCATCCCATTCGACGCCATGCTCATTGCCCGCGAGCAGCTCGCCCAACTCGGCCTTCCCGTCGAATGGCACGTGGCGCAAGGCATCGGCCATGGCATCGACAGCGAGGGCCTGCGCCTCGGCGGCGCCTTCCTGAAGCAGGCCTTCGCCGCGGCTGTCGTTAAGTCCTGATTGGCGCGCGCGGCGACAAAATCATGAATCCCTCAGTTCCTATCTGGCTCGTCTATGCTTTGTGGCTTCTTCTCCTCATCGTCTATGTAAGCGTTTCCGCGATAGGCGCGAAACGGGACACAGGGCATTTGCTACGGAGTTTTGGCCTCTTCTTTGCCATGATCGCCGCTTCCGCAGCTTCCGCTCTTCAACTTCGTCAATTTCGCGCCGGTGAGCCCCGTAGTAAGTGGACTCGGACTCATCCTGATGGTCGCAGGGAGCGCCTTTTTCGTCTGGGCTCGCCAGTGTCTCGGAAGCAACTGGAGCCAGACCGTCTCGGCCAAGCAGGGACATGAGCTCGTAACATCGGGGCCGTATCGCTGGGTGCGGCATCCGATGTATGCCGGAGGCACTATCGCCTGGATCGGTTCGGCGCTTGTCGCCGGCGGTGCCTTCGTTTTCCTTCTC
>DASYIU010000370.1:0-12912 GCA_035997285.1 Methyloceanibacter sp.
GGCTTCAGGAGATTTGGCAAGCGTTTTTCCGAAGGTGGGGGCTTCTGGCAAAGTCGCGCAAAGTATGCTACCCAAACGGCCGCTCCGTGGGGGCTTGACAAACGACCATCCCACCGCGATCAACCCTCTTAAACCTACCGCTCGGGGGTGCATGAGGCCGTGAGCCGCAGCTCGGGGGGACGTGCGAGGCCTGTGGACTGACAAAAAGGGACGGTGAGGCGGACATGAGCGATATCTCGGAGCGCGTTAAGAAGATCGTGGTGGAGCACCTCGGGGTCGAGGCCGACAAAGTCACCGAGAATGCCAGCTTCATCGACGACCTTGGGGCCGACAGTCTCGACACCGTCGAGCTAGTCATGGCGTTCGAGGAGGAGTTTGGCTGCGAGATCCCGGACGATGCCGCAGAAACTATCCTCACCGTCGGCGATGCCGTGAAGTTCCTGGAGAAGAATACAGCCGCCTGACGCGACTTCGCGCGGGAGCTCACGCCGCACCCGTCATGACAAACGTTAGCCCCTAACGGCTCGACTACAGGGTCCCCGCGAGGATCACGCGAAAGCGCGATGCGACGTGTCGTCATCACAGGCCTGGGTCTCGTCTCGCCGCTCGGCTGCGGCCACGAGACCGTGTGGGAACGCCTGACCTCAGGCCGCAACGCCGCGCGCCGCATCGAGAGCTTCGACGTCGCCGATCTTTCTTGCCAGGTCGCCTGCCAGGTCCCGCGTGGCGACGGCTCCGACGGCACCTTCAATCCCAATGATTGGATGGAACCGAAAGAGCAGCGGAAGGTCGACGACTTCATCATCTATGCCATGGGCGCCGCCACCCAGGCGCTAAACGATGCCGGCTGGACGCCCACCGCCTATGAGGACCAGATCCGCACCGGAGTGCTGATCGGCTCCGGCATCGGCGGACTGCAAGGCATCGAGAAGACCTCGCTGCTGTTTGCCGAGAAGGGTCCGCGCCGGGTGAGCCCGTTCTTCATTCCCGGACGCTTGATCAATCTTGCCGCGGGCTATGTCTCCATCGCGCATGGCTTGAAGGGGCCGAACCATGCCGTGGTCACCGCCTGCTCGACGGGCGCGCATGCGATCGGCGACGCCTCGCGGCTCGTGGCGCTCGGCGATGCCGACGTGATGCTCGCAGGCGGCAGCGAATCGCCGGTCTGCCGCTTGGCGATCGCGGGCTTCGCCGCCTGCCGCGCGCTCTCCACCAATTTCAACGATCAACCGCAGCGCGCCTCGCGCCCCTACGACCGCGACCGCGACGGCTTCGTCATGGGGGAGGGGGCGGGCGTCGTGGTGGTCGAGGCGCTCGATCACGCCAAGGCAAGGGGCGCGAAGATCTATGCCGAGATCATCGGCTATGGCCTCTCCGGCGATGCTTTCCACATCACCGCTCCCGCCGAGGACGGCGACGGCGCCTATCGCTGCATGGTTGCGGCGGTGAAGCGTGCGGGCATCGACCCCGCCGATATCGACTACATCAATGCCCATGGCACCTCGACCCCCATGGGCGACGAGATCGAGCTTGCTGCGGTCGAACGGCTGTTCGGCAACGCCGCGGGGAAGGTCTCGATGTCGTCGACCAAATCGGCCATCGGCCATTTGCTGGGAGCAGCCGGCGCGGTCGAGGCGATCTTCTCGGTGCTTGCCATTCGCGACAACCTGGCGCCGCCGACCCTCAATCTCGACAATCCCTCGGTGGCGACGGCCATGGACCTCGTGCCGCATCAGGCGAGACGCCGGACCATCGATACGGTGCTGTCCAATTCCTTCGGCTTTGGCGGGACCAACGCCTCGCTGATCCTCCGCCGCTGCGACGCCTGAGCCTAGGCCGCGTCGCGCGTCAGCCGCAATTCCGCCGGTCAGTGACATGGAACAAGGGGACGTCGGTTTCATTTTCCGCTTAGAATCGGCGAACCTCCCTTTCGCCATATTTCGACTTCAAGTGGTTGGGGTTTCTGCGCGCGGGGCTTGTTAGCCATGTCTTCGACCAACAACTATCCGTCGACGGCTAACGACAATGACGAGCTTGTTCCAGCCGGCCCGACCGGCCGGCAGCTCGCAGTGCTCCCCCGCAGCCCGACCGAGGCGCTCGAACCGACGCGTCCCCCCGATCCGCCGGAGCGCGAGGCGCCCGAGCCCGACCCGCATCCTTTCCTCAGGATGCTCGACGGCCTCCTCACGTTCTTCTTTCTCTTCGCGTGCGTGGCCGTGGCCGTCTTCTACTGGGTCAAGGTCCAGTTCGACCAGCCGGGTCCGCTCGCCACCTCGACCGTGTTCGTCATTCCCAAGGGCGACGGGGTGAGCGCCATTGCCGAACGGCTCGCGCGCGACGGCGTGATTGCCGACCGGCGCATCTTCATGACCAGCATTCTCTATTTTATGTATCTGAAGGGGCAGGGGAGCCTCAAAGCCGGCGAATACGAGTTCAGCAAATATGCGAGCATGCGGCAGGTCCTCGATACGCTGGTCGAGGGCAAGTCGATTGAGCACAAGGTCACGCTGGCTGAGGGGCTGACCAGCCAGCAGATTGTGGAGAAGATCAGGGCCAATCCCGACCTGCATGGCGAGATCGCCGAGATTCCCGCCGAAGGCACGCTGCTCCCCGACACATACAAGTTCGGCCGCAACGATACGCGCGCCGACATCATCGAGCGCATGCAGGCCGCACAAGCGAAGTTCCTCGCCAAGGTGTGGGAAGATCGCGATGAAGGCATCGTGGTGACGACGCCGGAAGAGGCGCTGATCCTCGCCTCAATCGTAGAGAAGGAGACCGGTCGCGCCGATGAGCGCCCGCGCATCGCGCGCGTGTTCCAAAACCGGCTCAGAAAGAACATGCGGCTGCAATCGGACCCCACCATCATCTATGGGCTGGTGGGCGGCAAGGGCGTGCTCGACCATCCCATCCAGCAGGATGAGCTCGACCGCGACACGCAATATAATACCTATAAGATCAACGGTTTGCCCCCGACGCCCATCGCCAATCCCGGCCGCGCTTCGATCGAGGCGGTGCTGAAGCCGGCCAAGACGAAAGACCTCTATTTCGTTGCCGACGGCAGCGGTGGGCACGTCTTTGCGGCGACGCTCGAGGAGCACAATAAGAATGTCGTCAAGTGGCGGCAGGTTGAGCGTGAGATTCGTGCAAAAGAGGCGGAGGAAGCTGCCGCCCTGGCTGCGCAAGGGGGATCCGCGCAAGGCGGAGCTGCCCCGACGCCGGGCGAAGAAACGACTGCCACTGCTACTGCCAAGCCCGTCCCCGGCGCCGCTGCGGCGCAGCCGCAAGGCGTCGCTGCTGCCCCTGCCAGCAAGCCGGTCCCGGGCGGCGTCTCTGTGGCTAAGCCGCAAGGCGGTGCGGCCTCGGTCGCCGCCAAGGCCGCTCCGGGCGTCATCGCCGCAGACCCGAGCGCGACATCCGATGCGTTCGCCGATCCGGATTCGCTTCTGAACGGCACTACCGATCCCTTCATGGTCCCCACCGAAGCGGCCCCAGCCGACAATGCCGGGGCCGTGCCGAAGCCGCTGCGGAACCCGAAGCGCTGAACGCGGCGTTGCGTCTGGCACCGCTCGCGGTGTTGATGCCTCGCGGAGCCCTGCCGCAAGCCTCGCGACTCGGCGTATAAGCTCCGTGGGTTCGGTTCCCGCACCAAAGTCTCAAGGCTTACGACTGGATGACCCTCAAGAGCATGACTGGATTCGCCCGCATCGACGGCACCCATGGGGACACGAGCTGGTATTGGGAAGCGCGCAGCGTCAACGGCCGCAATCTCGATCTCCGTCTGCGCCTCCCATCGGGCTTCGAGGGGCTTGAGATCAAGGCGCGGGGGCTGTGCCAGGAGAAGCTCGCTCGCGGCAATTGCACAATCAGCCTGTGGGCGCGGCGCGAGAGCGGGAGGATGGAGATCAGGCTGAACGAGATGGCGCTTGCCCAAGCCCAAGCCGTGGCCGAACGTGCGCAAGCGCTGACTGAGCTCAAGGCTCCGCGCCTCGATACGCTGCTTGGCATGCGGAGTGTCGTCGAGGTGGTCGAAGACGAGGAGAGCGAGGAGGCGCAAGCGGCGCTCACCCATGCTCTCATCGCCGGCCTTGCCGCGACGCTAAACCAGCTCGTCAGCGCGCGCACGGCAGAAGGCGAGCGGCTCCAGCTTGTGATCGGCAAGCAGCTCGCCACTATCGGCAGCCTGGTCGAGCGCGCAGCAGGCGCATCGGCCCGTCAGCCTCAAGCGATTGTCGCGCGCCTTGCCGAGCAGATTGCCCGGCTCACCGCCGCGCCCTCAGGTCTCGATCCCGAGCGGCTGCATCAAGAGGCTCTGCTGCTTGCCGCCAAGGCCGATATCCAGGAAGAGCTCGATCGCTTGCGCGCCCATGTCGCGGCAGCGAACGAGCTCATGGAGAGCGACCAGCCGGTGGGGCGCAAATTCGAATTTCTGGCGCAGGAATTCAATCGCGAGGCGAACACGCTCTGCTCGAAGGCTTCGGATATCGAGATCAGCCGGACCGGGCTCGAGCTCAAGACCGTGATCGATCAGTTGCGCGAGCAGGCCCAGAACATCGAGTGAGGCTCGAGAATGGATACGGGCATCGCCCGAAGAGGCCTCATGCTAGTGCTGTCGTCGCCCTCCGGGGCAGGCAAGACCACGCTGGCGCGGCGCCTCCTGGAAGAGGAGCCGGGCATCGAGATGTCGGTGTCGCACACCAGCCGCAAGCAACGCAAAGGCGAGAAGGACGGGAGGGACTACCACTTCGTAGACCGCGACGCCTTCACCCGGATGCGCGATCACGGCGAGTTCCTGGAGTGGGCGGTGGTCTTCGACAATTATTATGGCACCACGCGCCAACCGGTTGATCGCGCTCTCGCAGAAGGTCGCGACGTGCTGTTCGACGTGGATTGGCAAGGCGCGTTGAGCTTGCGCGCCAAGGCGGGAGACGATGTCGTCACCGTCTTTATTCTTCCGCCTTCGGCGTCAGATCTCGAGCAGCGCCTCAATGTGCGCGCCCAGGATCCGCCTGAGATCGTGCGGCGCAGGATGCTCGGAGCGAGCAACGAGATCCAGCATTGGGACGAATACGACTATGTCGTCATCAATCACGACGTGGAGTGCTCGGTGGCGGCGGTGCGCGCCATACTCGCCGCCGAGCGCCTGCGCCGCTCGCGGCTGACCGGGCTCAAGGATTTCGTGCAGAACTTGCAGGCGGAGCTCTAGCGCCCTGTTGTGAGCGTGTTGGCGATGCGGCAGAAATCGGCGACGCTGAGCTCTTCGGCCCGCGCCGTCGGATCGATGCCGAGGCTCACGAGCAGCGCCGCGCTGTCGGGCGTGAGCTGGCGGAGCGATGAGCGGAGCATCTTGCGCCTCTGGCCGAAGGCGGCGGCGGTGACCTTCTCCAACCGACCCACCTCACAAGGAGGCTCGGGCGCGGGGCGGGGCACGAGCTCGACCAGGGCCGAGTCGACCTTGGGTCTCGGCGTGAAGGCCTCGCCCGGAAGCGTGAAGAGGATGCGCGCGCGCGCTCGCCAGCCGGCAAGCACGGCAAGCCGCCCGAAGTCCTTGCTCCCAGGCTGGGCTGCGATGCGATCGGCGACCTCGCGCTGGAACATCAAAATGAGCCGGTCGAACCAGGGTGGCCACGGCTCGGTCTTCAGCCAGCCGATGAGAAGCGGCGTGGCGACGCTATACGGAAGGTTGGCGACGATGCGGGCGGGCGAGGGGAGACCGAGGGCGCTATAATTCACCTCCCTAGCATCGGCAGCGACGATGTCGAGCCGCCCCGGATAGAGCGCGGCAATGTCGGAGAGGGCAGGCAGGCAGCGGGCATCCTTCTCGATGGCGACGACGCGGGAAGCCCCTTCGAGCAGCAGCGCGCGGGTGAGGCCACCTGGCCCTGGGCCCACCTCGACGATGGTCGCGCCCGCGAGCGGGCCAGCGGCGCGCGCGATGCGGCGGGTCAGGTTGAAATCGAGCAGGAAGTTCTGGCCAAGGTTCTTCTTCGCCGAAAGGCCTGACGCGCGGATTACCTCGCGGAGCGGCGGCAGGCCGTCGGGCGTGCTCACGCGCGCGCCTCTGCCTTTCGGCTCATGGCATCTGCCAGACGGAGCGCCTCGATCAGGCTTTTCGGGCTCGCCTTGCCGCTGCCGGCAATGCCGAACGCTGTGCCATGGTCGGGAGAGGTGCGCACGAAGGGCAGCCCGAGCGTCACGTTGACGCCCTCCTCGAAAGCGAGCGTCTTGAACGGCACCAGCGCCTGGTCGTGATACATGGCGATGGCCGCGTCATAGGTGGCGCGGGCGCCGGCATAGAAGAGAGTGTCGGCCGGATGGGGGCCCGTGACATCGAGGCCCTTCTGCCGTGCCGCCTCGATGGCCGGGGCGATGATGTCGATCTCCTCACGGCCCATGCTCCCGTCCTCTCCGGCATGCGGGTTGAGGCCGGTGACGGCAAGGCGCGGCCGCTCGATGCCGAAGAAGCGGCCGAGGTCCTTGGCCGTCGTCTCGACCACCGCCAGGATCAGGTCCGTGGTCAGTGCGCGCGGGACCTCTTGCAATGGGATGTGGATGGTGACGGGGACCACTTTGAGAGGACCGCTCGCGAGCATCATCACGGGTAGGATGGGGCGCGTGTCGGTCGCGGCGAGAGAAGCGAGATATTCGGTGTGTCCCGGGAAGGCAAAGCCCGCGCGATAGAGCACGGCCTTGGCGACGGGGTTGGTCACGACGGCGCGCGCGGCGCCTTGCTGCACAAGGCGCACGGCGCCCTCGATCGACTGCTTGACTGCCTTCATTGCGGCTTCGTCAGGGTGCCCGGCAATGACGTGTCCCGAGACCTTGATCGGGAGTACGGGAAGAGCGTCCGCGAAGAGGCCTGGCGCCGCCCGTGCATCGGCGATTTCGGCAATCGCCACGGCAAGGCCTAGAGCCTCTGCGCGGGTGGCAAGCACGGCGGCGTCGCCGAGCACGACAAAGGGCGGAATGGACTTGTGCTGCCGCTCGGTCCAGGCGAGCAGCGTGATATCGGGCCCAATCCCGGCCGGATCGCCAAGGGTGAGCGCTAGCGGAGTTTGGGCAAGAGCCATGGCCTTGGGGCTAGCACGAAAAGCGCCCTAGAGCGTTATCGCTTGACGGGGCTCTAGCGGTATTCGACGAAGGCGTCCTGGCGGAGATCGCGCAACAGGCGCTCGGCGCGGATCATCATCTCGTCGTTCATCAATTTGCGCGTCGTGTCCTCGCGGGTCTTGTCGTCGCCCCTGAACGAGCGTTTGCCGCAGACCGCGTAGAGCTCGACGGCGGACGCCGAAAGAGTGGGGGGTGTCATCTGCCCGATCTTAGCGTTCATCACGAGCAGGCGTGCCGGTTGTGCCAGCGAGGCGGGCTGCTGGTCAGCAAGGGTCTTCACGCTGGCCCCCTCGACGCCTTTGGCGAGGTCGGCGCAGGTCTCGAACCGAGCGCGCAGCCCCTCGGCCGCGGCGAGTCTCGAGGCGATGGTGTTCTGATCGGCGCCGGCGGGGAATTCGTACTTCACCTGGCGGAGCTGCAAAGCGGTCTCCGCCGGAGTCCCCCCGCCTTCTCCGCCACTGCCGGCGAGAGCTTTGTCGACCTCGGTGTCGCCGATAATGACCTCGTGGCGAAACTTGCGGCGCACCACTTCCTGCCAAACGAGCTGCGCCTTGATGCGGTCCTTGAGCGTCCTGATGTTGACGCCGGCGCGCCCAAGCGCGGTGGAGAGGCCGTCGACGGTGAGATTGTTTTTCTTCGCCATGTCATCGAGGATCTTCGCCACGTCGTCCTCGTCGGGGGAGACGCCAAGCTTGCGGCCCGCTTGCATTTGCAGCCGCTCATCTATGAGCAGATCTGACGCCTTTTTCTTCAGGGCGGCAGAGGGCTCTTCATGGGTGGTAATGGCCAGGAAGCGCTCCCGTTGGTCAATGTCGTAGTCGGAGATCGGGTCGTCGTTGACGAGTATCTTGATCGCGACTTCCTGCGCCGTGCCGGGGTTCGCGCCGCCGATGAGGACGACGGCAAGCATCAGCGCCGCGATCAGTCCGGCGCAGAGAGGAAGCCGCGCGCCCGGTCCGGTATTCGCCGGTGCGACAGCGTTTGAGGACTGACGGCCAGCAGGCAAGGTTACTATCCTAATAATTGGTGCCCGAGGCACTACTCGCGCCGAGCAGGCCGAAGGCGTCGTTCTGGAACGAATAGCCGCCGAGATATTTTAGATTGAGGCTCACGATGAAGCGCTGCTCAGGCGCGATGTTTTGGTCTTTGATGAAGGACCGCTCGTAGGTCACGGCGAGCATGAAACAGTCGTCTTGGTAGCGTAAGCCTAAGCCGTCAGTGATCGTCTGAGCAGTTTCGATATCGTAGCGGAGGTTGCCGAGCAGTGACCAATCTTGGGTGAGCGCCAAAACCCCCTGGGTCAAGACTTCCTGACGCTTATTGCCGAGAGCCAATCCCGGCGCCCCAGTGACATCGGCATAGTTCACCGAGAGCTGCACCGGGCCGTAGTTAGCCGATGAGCCAAGATCGGTTCGTTCGACAGCAAACGTAGCCTGGTTGAAGCGGCTTTGCGCAGAGAAGGCGATAAAGCTTACGGCCTGCAGGTATAACCCAGCCACATAATCGGACGGGTCCGTGGCAAGACCGCTCGTTGCATAGAACGCGTTGTCGTACGCATTCTGACCGGCTAGCTGATAGCTTTCGCCGAACACCGCGCGGGCATAGGCCCCAGATGCGAGTTGGGCAGTGTAGCGCGCGCCAACGTTAGCACGGGTACCGGTCTCGATCCGGTCATAGCCCGAGAACTTGTCAATATCGAACAGAAGCGTGTCGTCGAAGACGAGGCTCAGAGCGTCCTCGTTCGGGATGGCCTGCTGGTTGCCGACCGTGTCGGGTCTGGCGATGATCTGGCCGATGGGCTCGAAGACGTGGGTGATGTTGCCGGTCGTGGCGACGAAGGGATAGCGATATTCGAAGCCAGCCACGGCATCGCCGCGTGAAACGAAACTGTCGGTCGAGTTTTTGATAACGAGATTCTCTGAGCCATTCAGCGCATTGGCTTGGACGCCAGAGACATTGTAGAGGTCGCCGCGCAGCCGTGCGAATGGCGTGTAGACCTGACCGATGCCGTCAATCATCTGGCGACGCCAATTGGCTTCGGTGATTAGCCGGTCGGAATTCACGCCGTCCTTGTTGGAAAAGGCCATCGCGTTGGAGTTGAAGCTGAGCTCGCCGCCAAGGATCGGCCGGTTGACGATGTAGTCGTAATCGACGATCGGATAGACCGTCGCGTCGGAGAACGGCTGGTCGGAGAACAGCAGGCTCTGCGTGTTGTAGAACCGCGTGGACAGATAGTTCCGGTCGTGCAGGCCTTCGAGATAGATTTGATCGACGCGATCGGTCTTGATCTTGCTGTCGAGGTTGTAGAAGCGCCTAAAGGTATCGTCGGTCTCGGCGAGAATGTCCCAGCCCCAGCTGTAATAGGGATTGAGGGCGAACTTGCCCTGGGTGTAGATGCTCCCCCGAAAAGTGCCATTAGTGGGGGCGTCGATGGTGCCCTTGTCGAATACGCCGGCAAGGTCGATGCGATAGCCGCCACTAGAGAGGCGCTGGCGCCAGAAGCCCTGCAACAGGGTGCCCGCCTGCGAGGTGTACATCGGCGCGAACGTGAAGTCGTAGGTGTCGGATAGGGCGAAATAGTAGGGGACCATGACCGTGGTCCCAAGGACGTTGGAATTGCTGTAGCTCGGCATGAGAAAGCCCGACTTGCGCTTGACCGTCGGATCGGCGCTTTGGAACCAGGGGACCCAGAGGACCGGCACGCCGAAAAAGTCGAAGAACGCGTTGTTGTAGGTGATGGTGGCCTCGTCGCGCCTATGCGTGATCTTCTTCGCGCGAATGCGCCACGTGGGCGGCCTGCTCGGGTCCTCCTCGCAGACTTTGCAAGGCGTGAACCAGCCGTTCTCGAACACCGTCACGTTGCCGGCCTGGCGCAATGCCGATTGGGCGACGATGCGCGTGTCGTCCTTGGTGACGAGCTTCAACGCGTCGATGAAGCCGTCGCGGAAATCGTCGGTGAGCGTGATGTGGTCGGCGGTGATCACCGCGCCGTCAGGATCCTTGATACTGACGTTGCCCTCTGCCGTCAGCGTGTTGGCGGCCCGGTCGTAAACCACCCGATCGGCAAGAAGCGTGTAGTTGCCGTAATAGATCTCGACGTTGCCCTTGGCGGTGATCTTCGAATTCTCGTTGTCGTAGACCATCTCGTCGGCTTGCAGCAGCATCGGCTCGGTCGAGTCGATCTTAGGCGGCTGGAGCATTTTGCCTAATTGCTGGCGCTCCATTTGTGCGCCGTTCGAGCTCACGCTGCCGCTAGTCCCGCCGAGACCGGACGTCAGCGATTTGGCGAAAGCCCGCGGCATGCAAAAAGCGAGCAATACGGCCGTGAGCAGGCCTGCGATAAAGCCCAGCCGGAGCAATGCCGATAGGCGCGGCAACGGGCTGCCTTTAGACGCAGCGAGGCCGGGCAGGGCCCGGCGCATCTCCATCAGCCTTGCACGGTTCCCGGTCATCACCCGTCCTCTTTGTACAAGAGCACGGTCAGCGCGAGCGAACCCGCGATGATCACCGGCACCCAGGCAGAAGCTGCGGCAGAAGTCACTCCGGCCATGGCGAGGTTGCGCGACACCTCGGACAGCACGAAGAACACAAAGCCCGCCGCCAGTCCGAAAATGGCGTTGATCTGAACGTTGCCGAAGCGGAAGCCCCTGAGCGAGCAGGTCGCCGCGATCAGCACCATGGTCACGAGCAGGAACGGCCGCGACAGGAGAAGCTGGTACTGCACGCGATATTGGGTGGCCGGAAGGCCCGCCTTCTCGGCGATCTGGATGAAGTTCGGCAGATCCCAGAACGAGATGGAGAACACCGTGCCGAGGCTGTCGCGCACCTGCGACGGCGTCAGATAGGTGCTGAAAAGATAATGCTGGTAGAGCGCGGGCTCTTGGCCCACGGCGCTTACCCAGGCGTCCTCGAGCTCCCAGCGGCCATCCTTGAGCACGGCTCGCTTGGCCTCGATCCGCTCGGTCAAGCCATGATCGCGGTCGTATTGAAACACCGTGACGCCGTTGAGCTCGAGCCCCTGGTTCAGCACCTCGGCGGCGTGGACGACGGAGGCACCGTCGGTGCCGTCCTCGCGCAGCCAGGCGCCTGCGTTCTTGTTGGTCTTGAGCAGCGACTCGTCTTTCCCGAAAGCGATGGCGTAGAGCCGCTCCGCCTCGCCGCGGGCAACCGCTGCGAGCGGATTGTAAACCAGCACAAAGGCGATCCCGAGCAGGAAGGCGACGATCATCGCCGGCAGCGTGAACTGCCACACCGAGATGCCGGCGGCGCGCAGCACGACGAGCTCAGAGGAGCGGCTCAGCATGAGGAAGATGCCGATGCTGCCGATGAGCACGGCGAAGGGCAGGGTGAGCTCGGAGAAAGAGGGGAGGCGGAGCAGCGTCATCCAGGCGAGCATAAGGCCCGGGACATCGCCCGAATAGTTGCCCGCGCGGCGGAGCATCTCGATGAAATCGACGAAGAAGATGAGGATGCAACAGATCATGAACATCGCCAGCATGGCGATGAAAAAGCGCAGCGAGAAATAACGCGCAAGCGTCCCCACTGCACTGATGCCCGGCATCTGCGCTCTCACGTCGCGTGCATCCCTCTACCGGCCCAAAACCTTATGTTTTTTGGTTGGAACTTAAACTCGCAGCTCAGCTTGGACCGCAGCTCAGGCGACATTCTAACGTGCGCCGTCCAGGCCGCAACGAGAATCGCCCCCACGGGAATAGCATACACAAGAGCCACGGCCCACGCACTGAGGCTCACCAGGTTGCCGGCGATGATCCCCGCAACCCGCAATCCCACGCCGATGCCGAAAGCCAAGACAATCTGTCCCCAGCGGTTCTCCCGCGTGGTGCGCGCATGCCCCAGAAGCGCAATGGCGATAAAGGTGAAGACGAGGGGGTAGAGGGGCGTCGCCAGTCGCTCATGCAATTCCGAGCGCAGCTGAGCGTAATCGTGCGTGTTGGCCCTGGTTTTCGCGTCAGGGCTGATCAAATCGCTGAAATAGCGCTCGCGCGGGCGCAGCACTTTGTCGTCGCTATCCTTGGGACTTAGCTCGGAAATATCGAGCATGTTCTGTTCGAAGACGATGATTTGCACGCCTTTGTCTGCCGTCTCACTATTGTAGCGATGCACATAGCCGTCGAACATCACGAGATAGGAGCCTTGATCATTGGTGATGATGCGGCCGCGCTCGGCGAGATAGCTCATCACCTGCTTGGTATCGCGCTCGTCGTGGACGAGGAGACCCAGCAGATCGCCGTCAGAGGTGCGGTCCCGGATGTGGAAGGTGAGGCCCGGCTCTGGGCTCGAAAAGCGGCCTGGCTGAATGACTTGCGAAATGAGGTCGGCCCGGACCTGGGTGACGAAGCTGCGCAGCGCCCGCGTGCTGGCGGGCGTCAAAAAGATGTTGGCGAGCAGGATGACGAGGGTGACGATGGAGGCGAGGGCAAGCAAGGAGGCGCCGATGCGCCAGACGGGAGCGCCCGAGGCCGTCATCACGATGAGCTCGCTGTCGCCGTTCATGCGGTCGAGCGTGTAGAGCGCGGCCATCATCATGGCGTTCGGCGCGATGAGCGCCATGAGGCTCGGCAGGCTGAGCAAAGTCATCTGGAAAAACAATAAGATACCCTGACCCTGTGAAGTGATCAGGTCCAACTCCTTAAGGGCTGTCGCAAGCCAAACAACCGTGGTCAGCGTGAGCAGGATGACGAGGAACGCGTTGGTCACCTGCCGAAGCATGTATCGGCCGAACAGCGTCATGGCCTGTTTCGCAAATCCCCCTGCGGCCCTTTCACCGATCGGCTTCGGATG
>DASYIU010000371.1:0-2753 GCA_035997285.1 Methyloceanibacter sp.
CGTCGGCTTGCGCGTTCTCCAAGCCGAGAGGCTCAGGCCACGGCGCCAGCATCAGGAAGCTGCCGCGGGCCTCGGCTCCGCGCTTCGCCCACAGCTCCTCGGTGACGAAGGGCATGAAGGGGTGCAGCAACTTCAACGCCCGGTCGAGCACGAAGGCGGCCATGGTCCGCGTCTCGGCCGCGGCTTCCGCGTCATTCCCGGCGAGGATTGGCTTGATCAGCTCGAGATACCAATCGCAATAGACGTGCCACACAAAGTGGTAGATGGCGCCGGCCGCCTCGTTGAAGCGGAAGGCTTGCAAGGCCTCGCTGACGGCTCTGAGCGCCCGCTCGCTCTCGCCCGCGATCCACCGGTTCAGCGTCACCTTGGCGGTAGCCGGATCGAAGTCGCTGCCTGACACGCATTGGTTCATCTCGGCGAAGCGCGCGGCGTTCCACAGCTTGGTCGCGAAGTTACGATAGCCTTCGACGCGGGCGGGGCTGAGCTTGATGTCGCGCCCTTGCGCCGCCATGGCGGCAAGGGTGAAACGCAGAGCGTCCGCCCCGTAGGTCTCGATCAGGTCGAGGGGATCGATGACGTTCCCCTTCGACTTCGACATCTTCTGACCCTTCTCGTCGCGGACCAGCGCGTGGATATAGACGTCGCGGAAGGGCACCTCCTCCATGACGTGGAGGCTCATCATCATCATGCGGGCGACCCAGAAGAAGATGATGTCGAAGCCGGTGACGAGAACGTCGGTCGGGTAGTAGCGGGCAAGCTCGGGGGTATGATCGGGCCAGCCCAGGGTCGAGAAGGGCCACAAGCCTGAGGAGAACCACGTGTCGAGCACATCCTCGTCGCGCTTGAGCGCAACCGCCCTGCCGTAATGGTCCTGGGCCAGCGCCGCTGCGCCCGCCTCGTCCTCGGCGACGAAGATCTTGCCGTCGGGTCCGTACCAGGCCGGGATCTGATGGCCCCACCACAGCTGGCGCGAGATGCACCAGGGCTGGATGTTCTCCATCCAATGGAAGTAGGTCGTCTCCCAATTCTTCGGCACGAACACGGTGCGGCCGCGCTTGACCGCATCGATGGCGGGCGCGGCCAGCGTCTTGGCATCGACGTACCACTGGTCGGTCAGGCGCGGCTCGATCACCGCATTGGAGCGGTCGCCATGGGGCACGGTGTGGGTATGCGGCTCGATCTTCTCCATGAGGCCGTCTGCCTCGAGTCTGGCGGCGATCATCTTGCGCGCGGCGAAGCGGAACACGCCGTTGAATTCGAGAATCGTTGCCTTGAGTTGCGCGGTTGCGCCGACACCGCGGACGAAGTCGGGATTGGGATCGAGCAGGAGCTTCCCTTCGGGTCCCATGATGCTGATCATGGGAAGGCCGTGGCGCTTGCCGACCTCGAAATCGTTGAAGTCGTGGGCGGGGGTGATCTTGACCGCACCGGAGCCCTTCTCGGGGTCTGAGTACTCGTCGGCGACGATGGGGATGCGGCGTCCGACCAGCGGCAGGATGACGCTCTTGCCCACGAGATGCTTGTAGCGCTCGTCGTCGGGATGCACGGCGACGGCGGTATCGCCGAGCATGGTCTCCGGCCGCGTGGTGGCGACGACAATGAACTCGCCCTCCCTCCCCTCGATCGGGTAACGCAGATGCCAGAGATGTCCCTTGGTCTCGATCTGCTCGACCTCGAGGTCGGAGATGGCGGTCAAGAGCTCAGGGTCCCAGTTGACGAGGCGCTTGTCCTTGTAGATGAGGCCGGCGCGATGGAGCTCGACAAACACCTTGCGCACGGCGCGCGACAGCCCCTCGTCCATGGTGAAGCGGAGCCGCGACCAATCGCACGAGGCCCCGAGGCGCTTGAGCTGACCGACAATGGTGTTGCCCGACTCCTCCTTCCACTGCCAGACGCGGCGGATGAACGCCTCGCGCCCCATGGCGTGGCGGTTGGGCTCCTGCCGCTCCATCAATTGGCGCTCGACCATCATCTGGGTAGCGATGCCGGCGTGATCGGTGCCGGGCTGCCACAGCACGTCGCGCCCGCGCATTCGCTCGAAGCGCACGAGGATGTCTTGCAGGGTGTTGTTGAGGGCATGCCCCATATGGAGCGAGCCCGTGACGTTGGGCGGCGGGATGACGATGGCATAGGGCTTGGCGCCTGGGCGTCCGGTGGCGCCCGGGGCAAAGGCGGAAGCCGCTTCCCAGGCGTCATAGATGACGCCTTCGATCTTTTGAGGCTGATAGGTCTTTTCGAGCATGGACGCGTGGCGTTGGGCGGGAAAGTCGCGCGCGTCCTACGCTCTTGCCTTCGGCGCTGTCAACTTAAGAGCTAGTTCAGTCGTAGCGTTCAGTCGTCTTGGCCTTGTCCCGCGCTGTGCCTGAGCTCGTCCTTGAGCTCGTCCTTCAGCGCGGCAGTGAGCACCCGCGACATGTTCTCCTCGAGCCACTGGCGCAGCATGGGGCGGATCATGTCCTTGATGCTGTCCTCCAGGGTCTTGGGCGATGCCCCGAGCGGCATTGCGCCGGCCGAGGGGGCCGCGGCATGGTAGGCCGGGTGCGCACCAGACCCGTTGGTACGCGGGGTCTCGGGCTCCGGCTCGATCTCGGGCTCTTCGGGCGCCTCAAAGGAGGGCGCCTGGCTCTCCCAAGCTTGAACTTCTTCGGGCTCGGTGACGAGAGCCTCCAAGACGACGGGCTGCTCGATTACCGCCTCGAACTCGAACTCGGTCAGGACCAGCTCGGGCTCAGGCTCGGGCTCAGGTTCCGGCT